>NZ_LKAQ01000004.1:1220936-1392894 GCF_001874525.1 Pseudodesulfovibrio hydrargyri
GGGCAAGCTCGAACTGGAAGCCATTCCCTTCGAGCTGGGCGAGGTCCTGGACCAGGTGGTCTCCACCTTCCGCCACTCGGTGGAGGAGCGGGGCGTGGCCATGCGCTGGGATATCGACGAGGGGTTGGCCCGCCATTTCGTGGCCGACAAGGGGCGGCTGCGCCAGATTCTCTTCAACCTGGTGGGCAACGCGGTCAAGTTCACGGAGAGCGGCTCCATCGAGGTCCGGGCCCACCCCTTGGAATCCGGGGCCAGGGATGGCGCCATCCGGCTGCTCTTCGAGGTCTCGGACACCGGCATCGGCATCCCCCGCGACAAGGTGGACGCCGTGTTCGACCCCTTCACCCAGGTGGACGGCTCCACCACCCGCAAGTATCAGGGCACCGGCCTGGGGCTGGGCATCGTCCGGCGGCTGGTCCAGCTCATGGACGGCTCCATCAGCGTGGACACCGAGGTGGGCGAGGGCACGACCATCTATTTCACCATACAGGCCCGCCCGGCCGAGCCGTCGGACGATCCGGTCGGCGTTCCGGCGGCGACGGAGAGCGGCGGCCTGTCCATCCTGGTGGCCGAGGACGAGCGGGTCAACCGCGTGGTAGTCCAGCGCATTCTGGAAAAGCTTGGCCACAGGGTGGAGTGCGTGGGCAGCGGCGAGGAGGCCCTCCAGGCCCTCAGGGAGCGGCCCTTCGACCTCTTCCTGTCGGACATCCAGATGCCCGGCCTGGACGGGGTGGCCACCACCAAGGTCATACGCGGCGACCTCGGCCTGGACATCCCGGTCATCGCCCTGACCGCCCACGCCATGCAGGGCGACCGCGACCGCTTCATCGAGGCGGGCATGAACGGCTACGTGTCCAAGCCGTTCGAGATAGACCGTTTGCAGCAGGAAATCGAGCGGGTCATGGACAGACCCGAATCCCGGACGGACTAGACGATGGCCAGGGGCGGGTCCCCGGCGGCGGCAGGCAGGGCCCGGCCCACCAGGGCGGCGGGTTCCCCGGCCCGCTCGAGCATGGTCATGGCCCTGGCCACCAGCCCCGGCGGCACGGCCAGGATAAGTCCGCCCGAGGTCTGGGCGTCGAACATCATGTCGAAGTGGACGGGATCGAGCCCGTCGGCGACCCTGACCTTGGGCAGGTAGTGGCGGCGGTTGCAGATGGACCCGGCGGGCAGAAGCCCCATGGAGGCCATGTCCAGCGCGCCGGGCAGAAGCGGCACGTCGTGCATGCGCAGCTCAAGCGTCACCCGGCTGGCCTCGGCCAGCTCGATCATGTGGCCGCCCAGGCCGAAGCCGGTGATGTCCGTGGCCCCGGTCAGGCCGAGCTCGCGGATGACCATGCCGCCGGTCTTGTTCAACCGCCCGCAGGTCTCGAAAAGCAGGTCCTCCATCTCGTCGCAGCCGGGCATCTCGCCCTTGACCGCCGTGGCCAGCACGCCCGTGCCGATGGGCTTGGTCAGGATCAGCTCGTCGCCGGGACGGACGCCCCGGTTGGAGGCGAAGCGGTCCGGGTCCACGATCCCGGACACGGCCAGGCCGTACTTGATCTCCGGGTCGTCCACGCTGTGCCCTCCGCTGGGCACCGCGCCCGCCTCCTCCACCGTGTCCTTGCCGCCGCGCAGCACCTCGGCCAGCACGGACATGGGCAGCCTGTCCGCCGGGAAGCAGACGATGTTCATGGCCGCCCACGGCTCGCCGCCCATGGCGTAGACGTCGGACAGGGCGTTGGCCGCGGCGATGCGCCCGAAGCGGTAGGGATCGTTGACCACCGGGGTGAAGAAATCCACGGTCTGGACCAGGGCCTTGCCCGCCGGAAAAGACAAAACGGCAGCGTCCTCGTTGTCGCCGGGGCCTCCGGCGAGCACGCGGTTGTCTGGCCGGACCCCAAGGCCCGAAAGTGCGATCTCCAGGTCCCCCGGAGTGATCTTGGCCGCTCAGCCCGCGGCTTTGACCATCTGGACCAGTTTCAACTTTTCCATGACTTCTCCTTGGGTTGATCTCTACCAGAGGTCAGGGGGAAGGGGAAGTGGAGCGGGGGACGCCCATCCTTTGCCTTTCCCCCCTTCAAGTGATACGAGGACTCACGCCCGCCGCCCCCCGGCGGGGACAAAGGGAACAAGACCCCCTGGAGAACCACCATGCAACAAGACGAGACCAAGGAATTTCTGGACTCCCTTCCGGAACTGGAAGAGGGCAAGACATACTGTTTCAAATGCTACCCCGGCATCGAGTGCTTCAACGCCTGCTGCTCGGACCTGGACATGGTCCTGACGCCGTACGACATCCTGCGCATGCGGGCCGCGCTCGACATGCCGTCCATGGACTTCCTGCGCGTGCACACCACGGCCTTCCACGCGCCGGACACCAACTTCCCGGTGTTCAAGTTCAAGATGCTCGACAACGCCCGGCGGTCCTGCGCCTTCGTCACCTCCGAAGGGTGCCGCATCTACGCCGACCGGCCCGGCGCCTGCCGCATGTACCCGCTCGGCCGGGCCACCCGGCCCGACGGCAAGGGCGGCGTGCTTGAACAGTTCTTCATCGTCAGGGAGGACCACTGCAAGGGGTTCCTCGAAAAGGACGAATGGACCGGCGAATCCTGGAAACAGGACCAGGGCTTCAAGGACTATACCGCGTTCAACGACCGGTACATGAACATCCTGTCGCGCACTCGCCAGCTCGGCCGACCCATCTCGGACAAGCTCAACCAGATGGCCATCCTCGCCTTGTACCGTATCGACGATTTCCAGGGATTCATCCAGAAGATGCAGCTTTTCGAGCGCGTGGAGGTGGACGAAAAACGCCAGCAGGCCATCATCACCAACGAAAACGTGGCCCTGTCCTTCGCCATGGACTGGTTCGAGCTCGTGCTCTTCCAGGACACCTCCAAGCTCAAGCCCAAAAACGTCCCCATGCGGCGCAAGGGCGTCCGGCCCGAAGGAAACTGACATGTCCCTGCCCGATAATCCCAAGCTCATGTCCATCCGCACCTTCCTCAAACGGAAGGGTGTGTTTGCCCCCGGACACCGGCTCGTCTTTACCAACGGCTGCTTCGATATCCTCCACCCCGGCCACGTGGACCTGCTCCAGCGCTGCCGCGCCATGGGCGATTCCCTGGTGCTCGGCCTCAACTCCGACGAGTCCGTCAAGATGCTCGGCAAAGGCGACGACCGCCCCCTGAACACCGCCGAGGAACGCGCCTTCGTGCTCGCTGGGCTCGCCTGCGTGGACCACATCATCATCTTCCATGAATCCACCCCGCTCGAACTCATCAAGGCCTGCCGCCCCCAGATCCTGGTCAAGGGCGGCGACTGGCCCGTCGACCAGATCGTCGGCGCCGACGTGGTCGCCAAGGCGGGCGGCGAAGTGCACAGCCTGCCGCTTTTGGAAGGGTACTCCACGACGGCGTTTTTGGAGAGAGTGCGGGGCTAGGGGAGGCCTCCGGCGGCCCCTTCGGGGAGACCAGGGCGCTGCCCTATCGCTGCTGTCGACGGCTCTAAGACCGAGCAAGCTCGGCCTAAGACCCGACGCGTCCCCGCTTAAGGCCGAGGGCCTTAAGAATCCCGTGTTCGCTTCGCTCAGGGGCGTGCGGACGCGGAAGGGTGCGACGGGAACGCATTCCGCCGTGTCGGTTGGCGATTTCGGATAGAGAAAACGGATGGTACGGCGTGCTTCTTTGCGAAAAGAGGCACGCCGTTTTTTCTACCCGAAATCGCGGGTTTTGTTTTGGGGAAGGCGCAACGCCTCAAGAATTATTGCCTCGCCGACAGGAATAAAACGCCGCAAAGGCGTCTGAAGGGGGTACGTCCACACCCGCCAGCGGCGTTGGTTACCGTCCCGAAGGGTTCGCGCCGGACGGCCCTCCGAGGCCCATGGACGCCCGGCGCGAACCCTTCGGGACACCGTCCTTCCAAGCTACTCCTTCCTCCACGCGCAACAATCCACCTCCCCGCGCCCACGCTTTCGCCGCAGGCGACACAAGAAGTTTGGGAGGGTCCAGGGAACCTTTTTCAAAAGGTTCCCTGGCGGGGTCTGGGGCAGCGCCCCAGCCGCCGGAGGCATTCTTTCCTACGCGGCCACGTGGTCGCCGAATATCTCCCAGGTCTTCAAAAAGGTGGCGTCGAAGGTGCGGTTCTCCACGTGGGAGCGGGCTTTGCGGCGCATGTATTGGATGCGTTCCGGGGTGTCGACCATGTGGAGGATGGCGCGGAGCAGGGAGTCGGGGTCTCCGGCGGGGACGATGAGGCCGGTTTCGTTGGGCAGGACGTTTTCGGCCGGGCCGCCCTTGTCGGTGACGATGACGGGCAGACCCGAGGCCTGGGCCTCGAGAACCACGTTGCCGAAGGTGTCGGTGGCCGAGGGGAAGACGAACAGGTCGGCGCTGGCGTAGGCCTGGGCCAGGGCCTCGCCCTTGAGCACGCCGGTGAAGGTGGCCGGGGTGGAGCGCAGGGCGCGCTGCATCTCGGCGAGATACGGGCCGTCGCCGACCACGATGAGCTGGATGGCGTCGCGCATGCGGGCGGCCTTGCGGAAAGCTTCGGTGAGCGTGTCCAGCCCCTTTTCCTTGGACACGCGGCCCACGTAGAGGAGCTTGGTGCCGCCGCCGATGTCGAACCGGCTGAAAAAGCCGTTGCGCTTGGCCGGGTGGAACCGTTCGGTATCCACGCCGCGCGGGTAGGTGACGATCTTGCCGGGATCGATGCCCCGGTCGATGAGTTCGAACTTGGTCGCCTCGCTGGGCGCGTAGATGACCTGCATCTGGTTGTAGAACCAGGACATGTAGCGCCAGCAGCCGTCTTCCAGGCCCGCGTCCTCGGTGAACGCCCCGACGTATTCGGGAAAGGCGGTGTGGTAGGTGCCGTGGAAGGGGAGTTTCAGGATTTTGGAAATGGCCAGGGCGGCCAGGCCGACCGGGCCGGGGGTGGCGGCCAGGATGCAGTCGTATTCCTGCTCGAAGCAGTGGGTGAGCATGTCGAGAAACGGCGGATAGGCCAGCGAGATTTCGGGGTATTCCGGGATGTCGAAGCGGCCCACGGGCTCGAAGGAGACCGCGCCGGGCACGTCGGCCCTGGCTCCGCAGGTGATGACGGTCATGTCCTTGCCGTGCCGGGCGACCATCTTGAGCTGCTGGCGGATGGTCCGGGCCACGCCGTTGATCTCGTCGAAGGTGTCGGTGAAATGGGCGATCTTGAGGTCGTCGCTGGTGCGCGCGTTCTTCTTGCGGAAGCGGTCGAGGCACTGGTTGGAAAAGGCCCGTTCGGTGGAAAAGAGGTCGTAGCCCACGAAGTAGGGGGCGAGCAGGGTGTAGAGCGATCCGGCCGAGCCTATGGAGTGGAAGACGTCGAAGAGATTGGCGCCGAGCACCGAGTTGAGGGTGCGGTCCGCAAACTGGGCGAGCACGCGGTTGGCGGCCAGGGAGACGAAGCGGGCCCATTCGCGTTCCAGGGTGATGACGTCGTCGACCTTGCCCCGGGCGATGCGCAGCAGGGTAGGGTCGTGGGCGATGATGTCGGCGGCCTCCTTGAGGAGCAGTCCCTGGACCGAGTCGGTGGGGCCGTATTCGCGGTGCAGGGTGGCCTTGCCTCGCCCGATGATGCGCTGGAGCAGGGTGGACAGGGTCTGCCTGGGCTCGTCGCCGGGGTAAAGCGCGGCCTTGATGAACCGGAAGCAGAGATGTTCGGAGACCTCGGGCGAGAGGGATCCGGTGCGCGAGCGGTAGAACTGGTAGGCGATGCCGTAGAGGTTGTGGGCCATGGTCCGGGGGGTGGCCGGGCTCCCCGCGGGCCGGGTGGTGTGCTCGGCCAGCCCGGTCAGAACGTTGTTCAGGCAGGGCTGGCCCGGGAACACGGTGTGCATGCGCGCGATGTTCAGGGAGGAATGGTCGTCGGACCCGCCGGTGATGCCTTTTTCCCACGGCTCGTCGCCGTAGGGCTCGATGTTGTGGGTGTTGGCCAACCGGTCGATGTCCAGCGGGGTGAGGCGGGCGGCGATGTCGCGCAGGGTCCTGTTCTGGCGGGCGTCGCGGGTGCCGTTCTCCTCGAGGATGTTGAACAGGAGCAGGGCCTGTTCGAAGTGGGCCGGAGTGAGCCGGTCGTTGACCGCGAAAAGCGGGTGGGCCAGGACGTGGACGATGTTCTGTTCGCGCAGGTAGGGCACCAGGTCGAAGACGTTGTCCCGGCAGCGCTGGATGTCCTCGTGCTGGGCCTCGGTGATGTAGTAGGCCAGGACGTGGAGCTTGCAGCGGTCCTCGGGGAAGTAGGTGGTGATCTCCTCGCTGATGAAGGTGTTCGGCAGGTGGGCGATCTCCAGCGCTCCGGCGATGGTGTTGTGGTCGGTGATGGTGACCATGTCCATGCCCCGGGAGAGCGCGATGTCGTAGAGGCGTCGCGGCTCGGTGAAGCTCTCTGGGCAGCCGATCTTCTGCAGAATCCACTGCGACGGGCGCGTGGAGAAGCGTGAGTGGACGTGCATGTCCACCTTGAACAGGGGGTCAGCCATGGGTGTCTCCGTTGCGGCGGGCGGGCCGCCGCGGTCAAGTCGTTCGGCGGCCTAGGCGCAGCGCCGGTTCAGCCCTTCGTCCTCGGCGGCCTGGCAGTGCACGCAGAGGCGGGCCGAGGGGTTGGCCTTGAGCCGGGCCACCCCGATCTCCTCGCCGCACTCCTCGCAGATGCCGTAGTCGGAATGGGACAGGCGCTTGAGGGCCGCCTCGATCTCGCGGATGCGGGCCACCCGGCGGCGCTGCATGGCCACGGAAAGGCCGTGCTGGGCCAGTTGGGAGGCGAAGTCGGTGTCGTCGGGGCAGTTCTCGAGGGCGGTGATGCCGCCGGTCAATTGGCCGTTGATGCTGTGCAGGCCCTGCATGAGGTGGGACCTGATTTCCCTGATCTGGTTCCTGGTCATGTTACCTCCGTCCGATTGAGTATGAGTTGATTCTTCCTAGTCCCTCCGCGCCCTCCATGGGTGGCGCTTCGGTGACAGGCTTTCGACGTTTTGGCGCATTCCAACCATTCGAAATCGTGGACTCCCCGGCCAAAGGCCGATACGATCAAGGATGGAAGTGGAAGGATGTCTTGAATAACTCTTGAAATACTCTAGATTCTCATAGGGAATAGACATGAAGTGGATGTTTTTTCTTTTCGCCCTGGTGGCCGGGGCGGGACTGCCGATCCAGACGGGCATCAACCTTCGGCTGCGCGAGTCGTTGTTGGATTCGGTCTGGGTCTCGGCCATCTCCTTCACCGTGGGCGCCGTGACCCTGTTCGCCTACCTGCTGGTCTCGCGCACGCCCTCGCCCTCGCTCGCCATGGCCGCCTCGGCCCCGGCCTGGACCTGGACGGGGGGGATGCTGGGGGCGTTTTTCGTCTTCGCCGGCATTGTCCTGGCCGGGCAGATCGGGGCGACGAGCACCATGGCCTGGCTGCTGCTCGGCCAGATCGTGGCCTCCCTGGCCCTGGACCACTACGGCGTGTTGGGGTATCAGTTACATGCGGTGTCCTGGCCCCGCGTCTTCGGGGTGTGCCTGCTGCTGGCCGGGGCCCTGCTGGTCAACAAATACTAACAAAGAGAGAACAATGAGCTTTGCCAAGGATCTGGCCGCCGTGTGCCGGATGGTCAAGATCGAGCATTCGGTCTTTGCCCTGCCTTTCGCCTATATGGGCGCGTTCCTGGCCGCCGGAGGGTGGCCCGGGCTGTACAACATGATCGTGCTGACCGTGGCCATGGTGGCCGTGCGCTCCTTTGCCATGGCCTTCAACCGCTACGCCGATCTGGACATCGACCGCGAGAATCCGCGCACCCAGAAGCGCGAGCTGGTCACGGGCGAGCTGTCCACCCGGTTCACCCTGGTCTTCATCGCGGCCGCGGCCCTGGTCTTTGTGGCCGCCTGCGCGCTGATGAACTCGCTCTGCCTGCTGTTCTCGCCCGTGGCCCTGGTCATGGCCGCGTCCTACAGCTTCTGCAAGCGGTTCACCTACTGGTGCCACTTCGTGCTCGGCTCGGTCCTGGGGCTGGCCCCGGTGGCGGGCTGGATCTGCGTGACCCCGTCCATCTCCCTGCCCTCGGTCCTGCTGTTCTGCGGCGTGACCCTGTGGGTGGCCGGGTTCGATCTGCTCTACGCCAGCCAGGACGCGGACTTCGACCGCGGCCGGGGGCTGTGGTCCATCCCGGCCCGGCTGGGCATCCCGTCGGCCCTGTTCATCTCCACCCTGAGCCACGTGGCGGCGGCCGCCTTCTTCCTGCTGGCCGGCTGGGCCGCGCAGCTGGGCGGGGTCTACTTCACGGTGGCCGCGCTCCTGGGCGTGACTCTCATGGCCGAGCACATGCTGGTCAAGGCGGACGACATGAGCCGGGTGAACGTGGCCTTCTTCACCATGAACGGGGTCATCTCCGTGGTCCTGTTCCTGGCCACGGTCATTGATCTGGCGGTCCGGGGCTGATAGTCTCGGATCCGAGGTTTCCCATGGAAGAGCAGCTCTCGCCGGTCATGGCCAAGATTTCGGAGATTCTCCTGTTCCTGGAGAAATGGCTCCAGACCAACGTGCTGACCTGGCGCACGGCGGCCCAATGGCTGTGCGCGCTGGGGGCCCTGCTGATCGCCCTGGCCGTGTGGCGCGTGATCCGCCCCCGGTTGGAGCGCTGGCGCTACGTCCATGTGCGCAACCCGCTTGGCCGGGGCGCGCTCTACGTCGTGATCCAGACCGGCGGGCTGGTCCTGTTCATCCTCCTGGCCCAGATGGCGGCCGGGGCCTTCGAGTTGCTGGAATACCGGCCGTGGGTCCTGGACGCGCTCAGCCAGCTGACCGTGGCCGGCATCGCCATCCGGCTGCTGGCCCTGACCATGCCCAACAAGGGGCTGGCCCGGTCCACGTCCACCGTGGTCTGGGTCTTTGTCGGCCTGCACATCCTCGGCCTGCTCACCCCGTTCACCACTTTCCTGCAGAACCTGTCGTTCTCCATGGGCGACACCCGGTTCACGGCCCTGGGCGCGCTCAAGGGGTTGATCCTGGCCGTGATCTTCCTGCAGGCCGCGGTCATGCTCTCCCGGTTCGCGGTGAGCCGCATCGGCAACATGCGCGACGTCTCGCCCTCGGTCCAGGTCCTGCTCGGCAAGACGGTCAAGGTCGCGCTGTTCACCATCGCCATCCTCATGGCCATGTCCAGCGTGGGCATCGACCTGACCAGCCTGGCCATCTTCTCCAGCGCGCTCGGCGTGGGCATAGGCTTCGGGCTGCAGACGATCATCTCCAACTACGTGGCCGGGATCATCCTGCTCATGGACCGGTCCATCAAGCCGGGCGACACCATCGAAGTGGGCGGCGTGTTCGGCGTGGTCAGCGGGGTGTACGGCCGCTTCTCCTCGGTCAAGACCCGCGACGGCAAGGAATACCTGATCCCCAACGAGCACTTCGTGACCAACGAGGTCATCAACTGGACCTACTCGGATACCAACATCCGGCTCAAGATACCGGTGGGCGTGGCCTACGAATCCGACGTGAACAAGGCCCTGCGCCTCATGGAGGAGGCCCCCAAGGGCATGAAGCGCATCCTGACCTCGCCCGAGCCCAGGGCCATGCTCATCGAGTTCGGCGACAGCTCGGTCAACCTGGAGCTGCGGGCCTGGATCGCGGACACCAACGACGGGGTGACCAACATCAAGAGCGACGTGCTCAAGCGCATCTGGGACCTGTTCCACGAAAACGGCATCGCCTTCCCGTTCCCCCAGCGGGACGTGCTCCTCAAGCCCGGCTCGGCCCTGGCCGTGACCGTGGACCGGGGCGACGCGCAAAAGGGCGGAGACACGCACGACGAGCCCGCCGACATCGCGCCCGACGAGTCCAAGGGATAGCCCGTGCGCGTTTTTACCGCCGCGCTCATCGTCCTGGCCCTGCTGGTCCTGTGGGACGTGGGCTGGTGGCTGGCCGGCGTGCGCCCCCTGTCTCCGTGGGCCCTCAAGGCGGAGTTGAAGCGCGCGGATACGCCGCCCCCGACTCTCATCGACGTGCGCACCCGCGCCGAATACGCATTCTTCCACATCCCCGGCGCGGTCAACGTGCCCTATCCGGCGACCCTCAATGAACTGGCCCTGGCCGCGCTCGATCCGACCAAGCCTGTGGTCGTCATCTGCATGACCGGACACCGCTCTCCGCCCACGGTCCGCCAGATGCAGCGGGGCGGCTACACCGACGTACGCAACCTGACCGGCGGCATGGCCGTGTGGAAGCTGTTCGGCGGGGACACGGTCTCGCCATGATCGAGGGGCTCAGCCACGTCACCTTCATCGTCCGCGACCTGGACCGCATGGAAGCGTTCCTGCGGGCGGTCTTCGAGGCCGAGCGGGTCTACGACAGCGGCCCGGACACGCACTCCCTGTCCCGCGAGCGGTTCTTCGTCATCGGCGGGGTCTGGGTGGCGGTCATGCGGGGCGATCCCCTTCGGGAGCCGACCTACAACCACGTGGCCTTCAAGATCCCGGACAGCGAGTTTACGGCCTACGAGCGCCGCGTCCGGGAGCACGGGGTCGAGGTCCGTACGGGCCGCTCCCGCATGGACGGGTAGGGCGCTCCCTCTATTTCCACGACCACGACAACCACCTCTTCGAACTGCACACCGGCACCCTGGCCGACCGGCTGGCCGCCTATTCAGGACCGGCCTGACCTGTTTCCCTTCTCCATGTTCCATCCCTGGGCCGGTTCGGGATTTTAGCTTGACACTCAAACTAAATCCCGCTTAGAAGGTTTGAAAGTCAAACTATACCTCTTTCAAACAAACTGGATGGCGCATGCAATTCGATTCCATATTCTGGGTGGCCCTGCAGTCGAGCGTGCTGCTCGGGCTGGTGCACGGGGTCAACCCGTGCGGCCACTCCTGGCTGGTCCTGGCCCCGTTCGTGTACGGCGAGAAGCGCGGCGGGAGGGTCCTGTCCCTGACCCTGTCGTTCATCGCCGGGACCACCTTGGCCTGCCTGCTCATCGGGCTGACGCTCGGTTCGATCTCCCTGGCCATCCCCGAGTCCTTCACCCTGTACGTGGACGTGGCCACCTTCGCGGTCCTGCTCGTCCTGGGGCTGATCCTGATCTTCAGGCCGCACCTGCTGCACAGCCACGACCACGACCATGGGCATGACCATGACCACGGGCACCATCACGATGACGGCCATGAGCACGGGCACGCCCACGACGATCACGGGGAGCAGGGCCATGATCACGATCATCACCACCACGACCACGATCACCACGAGGCCGCCCATGAAGGCCGCTGCCACGCCTGCGCGGGCCACGATTGCAAGCCGACCGCCCGGTCCATGACCGTCTGGGGGCTGTTCACCATCGGCTTCGTGAATATGATCGTGCCCTGCCCGACCGTGGCGCTCATGTACACCTACGCTCTCGACTCGGGCAGCGTGCTCAAGGGCACGGCGGTCTTCGGGGTCTACGCCGTGGCCACCGGGCTGACGCTCGGCGCGATCATCTTCGCCATCTACAAGGCCGCCGGGCTGATGCGCACCCTGACACAGGAGTGGATCGAGCCCCTGGTCATGCGCGCCGCCGGGGTCATGACCATCGCCTTCGGGGCCTACAGCCTGTACACGTCCATCTAGAGGGAGGGGACATGGTCGGCAGAATCAACCACGCCATCGTGGAGTTTTTCGAGAAGCTCTCGTCCTGGGAGCACGACGTGGTCCGCGAGAAGGGCATGACCCTGCCGCAGATGCACACCCTGGAGGTCCTCGGCATCCACGGGGCCATGCGCATGAAGGAACTGGCCGAGGCCATGGGCATCACCACCGGCACCCTGACCGTGCTGGTGGACCGGTTGGAGGACAAGGAGTGCGTGCGCCGCGTGCCCCACGACACGGACCGCCGGTCCATCAACGTGGAGCTCACGGACCAGGGCAAGGCGCTCTTCGAGGAGCACGACCGTCTGCACCTGCGCCTGACCGAAGACCTGGTGGCCGCCTGTCCGCCCGACGACCGCGAGGCGCTGCTGCGCTGCCTGACGAGCATGAACGCGCAGTTCTAGGCCGTCCGCCCCGGCCGTCGCATATCCCGCCCATCACGCTTCCCGATGGGCGCGCCATTGACCGCCGGGCCCGCCTGCCTTATTTTCTCCGCCATGAGCGAGTATATCGACCAGATCGAGACCGGCGAGTCAGTGGGGCTGGTGGAGAAGAAGTTCTTCACCTTCGGCGCGGACGAGCCGCTGGTGCTCGAATCCGGGCGCAGGCTCGGTCCGGTCACCCTGGCCTACGAGACCTGCGGCACCCTGAACGCGGACAGGACCAACGCCATCCTGGTCTGCCACGCCCTGACCGGCGATTCCCACGTGGCCGGGTTCTACGACGGCAACGATCCCAAGCCGGGCTGGTGGGACCTCATGGTCGGGCCGGGCAAGCCCATCGACACGGACAAGTATTTCGTCATCTGCTCCAACGTCATCGGCGGGTGCATGGGCTCCACCGGGCCCTCGTCCGAGAACCCGGAGACCGGCCGCCCGTACGGCGCGTCCTTCCCGGTGGTGACCATCGGCGACATGGTCCGCGCCCAGCGCCGCCTGGTGGACTCCTTCGGCATCGACACCTTGCTGGCCGTGGTCGGCGGGTCCGTGGGCGGCATGCAGGTCCTGGAATGGTCCGTGCGCTACCCGCACCGCGTGCACGCGGCCATCCCCCTGGCCACCACCACCAAGCACTCGGCCCAGGCCATCGCCTTCAACGAGGTCGCCCGCCAGGCGATCATGGCCGACCCCAAGTGGAACCGGGGCGACTACTACGAGTCCGGCCGCCCGGAGCACGGGTTGGCCGTGGCCCGCATGGTCGGGCACATCACCTACCTGTCCGACGAGTCCATGCGCCACAAGTTCGACCGCAGGCTCCAGGACCGCGTGGAGCTGTCCTTCGACTTCGAGGCCGATTTTCAGGTGGAGTCTTACCTGCGCTACCAGGGCAACAAGTTCGTGGACCGCTTCGACGCCAACTCGTTCCTCTACCTGACCAAGGCCGCCGACTATTTCAACCTCGAGAACCACTACGGCGACGGCTCCCTGGTGGCCGCCTTTTCGCGGGCCTCCTGCCGCTATCTGGTGGTCTCCTTCACCTCGGACTGGCTCTACCCGACCTACCAGTCCAAGACCATGGTCAAGGCCATGAAGAAGAACAGCCTGGACGTCTCGTTCTGCGAGATCGAGGCCCCGTGGGGGCACGACGCCTTCCTGCTGCCCAACACGCGCTTAAGCGACCTGCTCTCCGGGTTCCTGAACAAGATCTGCCTGCACTGCCGCATCGGAGATGTTGCATGAGATTCGACCTCCAAGTCATCGCCACCTGGATAGAACCGGGCAGCCGCGTCCTCGACCTCGGCTGCCGCACCGGCTCGCTGCTGGCCCACCTGACCGAAGAGAAGGCAATCATCGGCACCGGCATCGAGATCGACGAGGAGGCCGCGGGCCAGGCCATCGCCAAGGGATTGTCCGTCATTCACGGCGACATCTACGAGGAGATCGAGGACTACCCGGACAACGCGTTCGACTACGTCATCCTGTCCCAGGCCCTGATGCAGGTTCTGGACCCCGAGACCCTGCTGCGCGAGATGCTGCGCGTGGGGCGGCTCGGCATCGTCTCGTTCCCGAATTTCACCCACTACCGGAACCGGCTCCAGATGCTCTTCACCGGGCGCGCGCCCATGTCCAAGGAGCTGCCCTACGAGTGGTACAACACCCCGAACATCCGGGTCATCCCGATCATCGACTTCCGCCGCTTCTGCAAACACCTGGGCGTGCCCATCGTCAAGGAGGTGGCCATCTCCACCCACCACCACGACGAGCAGGGCAAGGTCATCACCTGGCTGCCCAACCTGTTCGCCACCTTCGGCATCTTCATGCTCGGCCAGGCTCGGCGGCCCGGGTCGGACTAGGATTCCCGCCTATCTTACGGCGCAAAAAAGTCCCCGCCATGCGAACGGCATGGCGGGGACTTTTTTGCGCCGGGCGGCGGCCGCTAGAGCGTTTCCCACCAGCGGGTGAAGGTTTGTTGCGGGTCGTCCAGGCGGACGACCTCGCCGATCTCCGGGGTGACCAGGCGATAGGGCTTGCCCTGGCCCGCCGTGACGAAGCGGCGGAAGGGGTCGTCCCAGGAGTGGTAGGAGATGTTGAACCGGCCCGTGTGCGACGGCAGGGCGGACGCGGCGCGCAGGTCCAGGGCGGCCTGGGCCGCCTGCTCCGGGTTCATGTGCACGTACTGCCAAGCCTCGTTGTATTGCCCGCTGTCGAGCAGGACAAGATCGAATCCGCCGAAGCGCTTTCCGATGGCCTTGAAGTGGGCCCCATAGCCGCTGTCGCCGCTGTAGAAGATGCGCCGCGAACCGGTCTCCAGGGCAAAGGCGACCCACAGGGTGCGGTTGCGGTCGAACAGGCGGCCGGAGAAGTGCCGGGCGGTCAGGACATAAAGGGTCAACCCGTCCTCCAGGCGCACGGTGTCGTCCCAGTCGGCCTCCACGATCATTTCCTCCGGGAACCCCCAGCTGGCGAAGTGGGCGCCCACGCCCAGGCCGGTGACGATGCGCCCGATTCTGGGCCGGAGCGCGGTCACGGTGTCGTAGTCCAGGTGGTCCCAGTGGTCGTGGGAGATGAGCAGGTAGTCGATGTCCGGGATGTCTTCGGCGGTGTAGAGGGTCGTGCCGTCAAAGGCGCGGGTCGAGAAGGACACGGGCGCGGCGTGGTCGCTCAGGACCGGGTCGATCAGGATGGTCCGGCCGTTCAGACGGATGAAATAGGAGGAGTGGCCGAGCCAGATCACGGCGTCCCGGTCCGGGGCCATGGACTTGAGGTCGGTCTTGACCACGGGAACGGGGCCGGGCGGGGTCAGGTTGTCGTCGCTGCGCAACAGGAACTTCAGCCACAGGCCGAACCCCTCGCCGCCCTCGACCACGCTGACGAAGGGCTCGCGGTTGTGGAAGGTCCCGCCCTGGTAGTTGGGGGACCGGGATATGCGGTCCAGTCGGTCTCCCTGGGGGAGCCTGCCGAACTTGGCCTGCCGGAAGTAGAAGCAGCCCGAGACGGCCAGCACCAGGGCCAGCAGGGCGAGAAGGATGATGATCTTGTAGAGCATGTTCATGGCGGCGAGCCTTGCGTTGCGGTCAGGTCCGTGGCCGGGCCGGGTCAGCCGCGGCGCAGCGGGTTTCGGCGGGAATCGGCCTGCTCCTTCACGCGCACCGGCGCGAACAGCCGGACCGCGCCGAAGAGCACGGCGGCCAGGATGGTGATGTTCACGGTCATGGAACAGAGCAGTTCGGCCGAGAACCAGCCGCCGACGGTGGCGGCGCAGTCCCAGGCGGCGTGCGACAGTTGGAGGATCGTCTGGTATATTTCGGTGATGTTCATATCAAGCTCCTTGCGGTCGGGCGGGAAGGGACATCCTTCCCCCACCCTGACGTATCAACCTTACGCCATTCCGCCTGGACCATGTAGGCCATTTCTCCACGATTGTTGCCCGATCGTCCAAAATGAAGTCCATTCTCTCCGGTTTCGGCGGGGATTCGTTGCCCATTCGTGCTGCGGGCAGGGGCTATGCCCGGCATTCCCGGGGTTCGCGGGCGAAGATCAGGGTGATCACGCAGGCCACGGCGGCCAGGCCGCCGTAGCACAGGACCAACTGGTACAGGTTCAGGAACTTGGACAGCTGCCCGGCCAGGAAGCTGGTCACCGCCGCGCCGGTGTAGGCCGTGGCGTAGAGCAGCGACAGGATTCCGGCGCGGTTGTACGAGGCGACGCCGTCGAGCAGGGAGCGGATGCTCCCGGTCAGGGCCACGCCCTGGGCCGCGCCCGCGATGGCGCTCATGATCAGGAAGCTGGTGATCATGGACATCTTCACGGCCAGGATGATCCCGCCCAGGGCCAGGGTGAAGATGACGATGCCGATGCGCTGGGCCTTGGCCGGGGAGAACCGGGCCGTCAACGGACCGCCGATGGCGCTGGGCAGCAGGAAGGAGGAGAACACGACGGCGGCCGTGAGCGTGCTCCTGGAGCCGAGCTGGTCGGCCGCGATGGATGGGCCGTAGGCCTGGAAGAATCCGCCCAGGGCCCAGGTGGCCAGAAAGAGGCAGGCCGCGATGGGGAACAGCCGCCGGTCGGCCTGGGGCATGGAAAAGGCGGGCCGGAGCGAGGCGGCCAGGCCGGGCTTGCGCTTCACCGTCTCCCTGCCCGTCAGGATCAGGACGCAGACCACCGCCGTTTCGATCAGGACGATGACGTAGCAGAGCATCTTCGGGTACGGGCCGTACTCGACCAGTGCGCCCGAGGCCAGGGCGCCCAGGGTCAGCCCGACCATGGGCGCGTTGCCCACGATCACGGCGGACAGCCAGCTTAAGGAAGGCGGGGCGCTGTCCACCACGTAGGCCGCGATGGCGCTGGAGGCCAGGCCGCAGGAGAGCCCGAGCAGGAGCCGGGCGACGATCAGGGGCGTCGCGCTGTCCACGCGCAGGAGGATGAAGCTGGCCACGGCCGAGAGGGCGAAGGCGAGCAGGGTGACCGGCTTGCGGCCCAGGTGGTCCGAGATGCGGCCGAAGAACAGCAGGGCCGAGATCGCGCCGATGAAATAGACCACGGCGGTCAGGGAGAGGTCGTTGTAGGTCAGTCCTTCCGCGCGGCGGTAGACGTCATAGAGCGGGATCGGCGTGGCCGAGGCGGCAAAGGCCATGAGCATGGACAGCGTGGCCGCGATGAAGCCGATGTTTTTACGCAGGGTTTCCAAAATATATATCCTGTATCTCGAACGTGTCGCTATAGGTTGCGGGATCACCGCCCGGTCTGTTTCGCCAGGTGGGCCGGGTAGCGGTCCCCGGCGATCTCGATGTCCGCCAGGGCACCGTCCAGCCTCCTCACCTCGTCCGCCGTCAGTTCGATGTCGGCGGCCCCCAGGTTTTCCCGCAGCCGCTGCGGGTTCTTGGTCCCGGGGATGGGCACGATCCACGGCTTGCGGGCCAGGACCCAGGCCAGGGCGATCTGGGCCGGGGTGGCTTCCTTTTCCTTTGCGGTCTGTTCCACCAGCCGGACCAGGACCTGGTTGGCGTCCAGGTTCTCCGGGCTGAAGCGCGGCACGAGGGAGCGGAAGTCGTCCTTGCCGAAGGTCGAGGTCTTGTCGAACCGGCCGGTCAAAAATCCCTTGCCCAGCGGACTGTACGGGACCAGGCCGATGCCCAGCTCCTCGAGCGTGGGGATCAGTTCCGCCTCGGGCTGACGCCACATCATGGAGTATTCGCTCTGCACGGCGGCCAGAGGCAGCACGGCGTGGGCGCGGCGGATGGTCGCAACGCCCGGTTCCGAAATTCCCCAATGGCGGATTTTGCCCTGGTCCACGAGCTCCTTCACGACCCCGGCCACGTCCTCCACGGGCACCTCGGGGTCCACGCGGTGCTGGTAATATAAGTCGATGGTCTCCACGCGCAAGCGGCGCAGTGACCCTTCCACCGAGGCCCGGATGGTCTCGGGTCGGCTGTCCATGGTCTGGACGCCGTCCGCAAAGCGCACGCCGAACTTGGTGGCCACGGCCACCTCGCCCTTGAACGGGGCCAGGGCCTCGCCGACCACCTCCTCGTTGACGAACGGCCCGTAGACCTCGGCGGTGTCGAAAAAAGTCACCCCGTTTTCACAGGCCATGCGGATGAGCTCCACGGCCTTGTCCTTGTCCAGGGCCGGGCCCTGGGCGAAACTCAGCCCCATGCAGCCCAGGCCGAGTGCCGAAACCGTCAGTCCGTTTTTGCCGAGCGTTCTCTTACGCATCACGCTTCTCCCATGCCCCGGGATTGCCGGTTCGGGGACAGCCGCCGGGTTACGGCCGCCCACCCGTTGTTGCGCAGGACCAGCAGGCAGAACAGGGTCGCCAGGAATCCGGCGGCGAAGCTGGGGACCAGCCTGCCTCCGGTCATGCCCGCCACCAGATAGCCCACGGCGCTGCCGATGAAGGCCACCGTGGCGTAGGGCATCTGGGTGGAGACGTGGTCGATGAGCGGACAGCCCGCGTTGGCGCTGGACAGGATGGTCGTGTCCGAGATGGGCGAACTGTGGTCGCCGAACACGCTGCCCGCCAGCACGGCGGACAGACTGACCAGGACCAGGGACGGGTCCAGGGCCTGGACCACGGGCACGGCGATGGGGATGAGGATGCCGAAGGTGCCCCAGGAGGTGCCGGTGCAGAAGCTCAGGAACCCGGCCAGGGCGAAGAAGATCAGGGGCAGGGCGAAGATCATGTTCCCGCCCGTGCCGATCATGTCCGCGATGTACTGGGGGGTCTGCAGCAGCTCTCGGCACAGGCCGCCCATGGCCCAGGCCAGGACCAGGACGACGACGCACGGCAGCATGGTCTTGATCCCCTCCACCGCGCCGTTCATGAACTCGGCCAGGGTCAGGACCTTGCGCGGTACGAACAGGACGAAGGCCACGGCCAGGGCGCCGAAGGAGGCCAGGACCAGCGCGCGGCCCGCGTCGCAGTTGCCCAGGGCGGCGGCCAGGGAATGGCGGGCCGGGTCGTCGCCCCAGTAGCCGCCGGTGTAGAGCAGGGCCAGAATCGCGAAGAGGATCAGCCCGCCGATGGGCAGGAGCATATCGATCATGTGCCCTCCGCCCGCTTGCGGGGCCGTGCCGCCCGGTTCCGTTTCAGGGGGTTCGGGGGCGGAGCCCATGGCCTGGGCCTGGTCCTCCTCGCGGCGCATGGGGCCGAAATCGAACCCGCCCCAGCTGACCAGCACGACCACCAGCAGGGAGAACAGGGCGTAGAAGTTCCACGGGATGGAGGCCACGAAGGCGGCGAAGTCGCTCTGGAACGCGCCGGTGGTCTTGATGTTGCCGCCCACGCCCACGGCCCAGCTGGACAGGGGCGCGATGATGCAGATGGGCGCGGCCGTGGTGTCGATGATGTAGGCGAGCTTGGCCCGCGAGATGCGGAACTTGTCCGTGACCGGCTGCATCACGGTGCCCACGGACAGGCAGTTGAAGTAGTCGTCGATGAACATGACCACGCCCAGCCCGGTGGTGGCCAGCAGGGCGCTGCGCTTGCTCCTGATGCGCCGGGTCGCCCACCGCGCGTAGGCGTTGGTCCCGCCCGTGGCCGCCACCAGGTAGATCAGCGAGCCGAGCAGGGAGCCGAAGACGATGACGTTGAAGTCCACCTTGGAGACGATGAGCTGGAAGGCGACCTCCACGGTCTTCAGCGGGTAGGGCGCGTTGCCTACGCCCACGCAATAGATGAGCGAACCCGCCAGGACACCGACGAACAGGGAGGAGACGATCTCCTTGGTCCGCAGGGCCAGTATGATGGTGATGCACGGGGGCAGGAGCGAGAGCCACCCCGCATTGAATTGTTCCATTGATGAATCTCCGTTACGGTCGTTTTGCTTCGGCGTGCCGCGCCCATGGCGAGGCGGTCCGGCCCGGGGCCGGGAATGCCGCCGGGCCGCGCGCCGGGGGGCGCGGTGTACTGCGGAAAGGTCCGGGCCTTGCTGTGGACGGTTCTATACTAGGACGGATCGGGGAGAATCCGGTAGACGATTCGTCTTCATTTCTTGCCCGATTCTCCGGAGTTGCGGCGGGGCGCAGCGCCCCTCAACCCCCTTTCGGGGGCGAGGCGCGCTGCTGAGGTGGCATGAAAATCCTGTAAATCCAATCTATGCGGGTCTATTCGGCCTCGATACGCAGAGTGCCGCTCAGGGAGGGGATCTGGTCGCCCCCTTGCACGGCCTTGCCGAGTTCGTACAGCCCGGACGCGGAACCGAAGGTCCCGAAGAACATGACCACGTCGCCCCAGGGCGCGTAGTAGGCCAGGGTGCCGGGTTTGGCCGCCTTGACCAGCGGGGTGTTCGAAGTCCCCAGCTTCTTGGGCGGGTAGTATATCTTCTCGTTGCTGCTGTAGTTCTCCACGTCGATGTCGAGCGGCAGCTGGGCATACAGGTCCTTGGAGGCCTGGCTGTCGTTGAGTTCGAACACGATGGTCTTGCCGTTGGCTTTGACGGTTATGCGCATGGTCTTTTCATCCTTTTGGTCGGTGGGGTTCATCTTGCGGATCACGGCGGTCCCGGACATCGCCTCGATGTCGTCGATGCCGCTCAATCCGACGCCCAGGCGGTGCATTTCATCGCCCGCGTAAAAATCCTCGTAGAGCATGAAGGCATCGCCCCACGGCGCGTAGTAGCTCAGCTCGCCCTTTTTCCCGTCGTGGTACGCCTCCTCCGGCTTCACGTTCAGCTTCTTGGGTGGATAGAACATCCACTGCGCGTCGCGGAAGTTGGACAGGTCGAGCGAGAGCGGCAGCTGTTCGTAGAATTCGCGGGCCGCGTCCGTGTCGTAGAGCCGGAAGGTCGCGGTCCTGCCCTGCGAGGCGATCTCCACCCGCATGCCGGACAGGGAAAGGGTGTTCTTTTCCTCGCCCGCGCCACCGGCGGCCAGGGCTGTGGCAGGGAAGCAGGCCGCCGCGAGAGCGGCGAGGCAGGCCAGCAGAATGCGATTGACGGCAATATCCATGGCGTCCCCCTACATCGAGTATCCAGGTTTCTTGTACAGCAGATCGGCCTTGTCCCGGACCTCGGGATCGTAGACCCGCTCCTTCCACTCATCGGACGGGACGTCCTCGATGGACACCGAGACCGAGGCCGGGCTGGCCCCGGTGATGCGGACCACGTCCTCGGTAATGGCCTCGGCCAGACGTTTCTTGTCCTCTTCCGACCGGCCGGGCCAGAGCATGACGCTGACATGGGGCATGATCCTCTCCTTTGCCGCCTCGGCGGCCAGGGCCTTGACGGCGCGCGCGTTGACGGCGCCGCCCAGCCCGCTCAGTTCAAACGTGACGGCCAAGCCGAGACCGATGGTTCCCTTGACCATGAACTCCCGCCGCGAAAATCCCTTGTTGCTCATCATCGTCTCCGCGTTTCTAGACGTTGCGGCCCATGTCGTAGGCCTCCCGGAGAGAGCCCGTCCCCTTGACGCCGCCCTCGTCCCAGATGCCGGTGCAGGCGACCACGCCCCGTTCCCGGGCCCCGTACAGGCAATCGGTGAAGACCCTGAACCCGGCGACCACGCTGTCGATGGACCGCCGGCCACCCGCCGCCGAGGCGATGAAGTAGACGTCCAGGTCGCGGACCATGGTGTAGATGGGGCAGAAACGGTCGATGAAGTTCTTCATCCGGGCGTTGAAGGTCATGAAATAGACCGGGCTGGCCAGGACCAGGACATCCGCCTCCAGGGCCTTTTTCATGAGCGGGGCCATGTCGTCGTCCTGCACGCAGGAGCCGGGGTCGGAGATGCACGAGCAGCACCCGAGGCAGAAGTTGATGTCGAGGTCCGACAGCCGGATCTTCTCGGCCCGGTGCCCGGCCTCTGCGGCGCCGCGCAGGAACTCGTCGCACAGGATGTCGGAATTGCCCTCGTCCCTGGGGCTGGCCGAGACGATCAGCACGTTTTTCACGGCCTTGGCCGGGCCGGATTCCGCCTGCGCCGGTTGCGCGGACGCCATGGCCGCCGCGACCGGGGCCGCGACCAGGGTCGCCCCCGCCTTGAGCAGCTCGCGCCGCTCCCGGAAAATCCCCGTCCGGTCCGTGTCCCTGTCGCGTTCCCGCATGGCGGCCTCTTCCGGGTTAGACGCTGCGGCCCAGTTCAAAGGCCTTCTTGCTCGCGGGGGTGCCCTTGGCCCCGCCCGCGTTCCATAGGCCGGTCACGGCCACGGTCCCCTTTTCGGTCACGTCCAGGCAGTCGGTGAAGACCCGGTAGCCCGTAAACGTGCTTTCCACCGGGAAGCTGCCGCCCGCCGCGGCCGCGATGAAGTAGACGTCCTTGTCGTGGATCAGGGGATAGATGGGGCAGACCCTGTCCATGAAGGTCTTCATCTGGCCGTTGAAGGAACGGAAGTAGACCGGGCTGGCCAGGACCAGGACGTCGGCCGCCAGAATCTGTTCGTAGATGGCGTTCATGTCGTCCTTCTGGACGCACCGGCCGGGCTTGCCGACGCAGGTGCAGCATCCGGTACAGTAGTTGATGTGCCGTTCGGCCAGGCGGATCTTCTCCGCCCGGTGTCCGGCCTCCTCGGCCCCGCGCAGGAACTCGTCGCACAGGATGTCGGAGTTGGCGTTCTTTCTGGGGCTGGCCGAAATGATCAGTATGTTCTTGCTCATGATTCGTAGGGGGTGAAATTTTGCGGCGGCCGCTCCGGGACAGGCGATTCCTTCACCGGAGCGGACGCCGTTTGTGTTAATGGGGTCCGGCTACTTGCGGGCTTCGAGGACCTTGGCGAGCACCTTGCCCGCGCTGTCCGCCTCGTCCTTGCCCACCTCGGCGTCCAGGACCTTGACGAAGTCGTGCATCTGGCCCTTGGACAGGCCGGTGTTCATGGCCGCGCCCATGTGGAAGCCGAGCGGCCCCTCGGCCCGGCCCAGGCTGGCCAGGCAGGCGATGGTCGCCAGTTCGCGTTCCTGGCGGGTCAGCACGTCGCGGGCGAAGATGTCCGCGAACAGGTGCTCCTTGAGGTACGTGTCGATGATCGGCGCGAACTTCTGGTACGGGGCGTCTTCCTTGGGGACTTCCTTGAGCCCGGACAGGTCGGCGCGCACGCGGGCGCCGTAGGCGTCGCGGTTGAAGTCGGCCGGAAGCGGCGAGGCTTCCTTGCCCATTTCATCCTCGATGCCCTTGGCCTTGCGTTCGTCCATCACGCCCATGAAGGTCCAGATTCCGCCCAGGCTGCGGGGAAAGCCCGCGTAGGCGTACATCTGGACAAGGACTTCCTTGACCTCGTTGACGGTCAGCCCGGCGTCCAGCCCTTCGTTCAGGGCCGGTTTGAGCCGGGCCGTGTCGCCCGTGGTGGTGAAGGCGGCGATGGTCACGATGGCCTTTTGGCGGGCGTCGAGGGTTGTTTCCTTGTTCATTTCGCTTGCCTCCGTTGTCGCCGCGATACCGAGGACCAGGGCCAGAGAGATCAGGAACGGGAAGTGTTTCCGGGTTCGCACGGCCGGCCTCCTATCGCTTCATGTATTGTTCGTCGGTGACCTTTTCCTTCCAGACGACAGCCTTGCCGTCCTTCACGCCGGAGATCACCAGGTGGGTCATGGGCGCGTCCGGGGTCGCGCCGTGCCAGTGGTCCACGCCCACCGGGCACCATACGGTCTCCCCTTCATGGAACTCGATGACCTTGCCGTCGCGCGTGCCGGTCAGGGCCACGCCGTCGGTCACGATCATGTGCTGTCCGGCCGGGTGCCAGTGCCAGTTGGTCCGGGCCCCGGGCTGGAAGGTGACGTACGCGCCCGAGTACTGGGCGGTCTCGTTGGGCGGGAACAGCATGTCCACGGTCACGTCGCCGGTGAAGTACTCGGCCGGGCCCTTGAAGGATTTCTGCGTTCCCTGCAGGTAGGGCACCTGGCCCTGTTCGGCGTACGCCACGGCGGCGAAGGCCAGCACGGCCATGATCAGGATCAGTTTCTTCATTGCATGCTCCTTTTCGTTGGTCCGGATTCCCCCTTGGGGAGAGCACTGCGAGCCCCGCGAAGGAGTTGCCCGGGTGGTGCGTCGGCCATATGGCCGACGAAATTCGGGTGCGGACGCCGGGGGCCGGTTAGCCCAGGGCGTCGTACTCCTCGTCGGAAACCGGCTCCAGCCACTCGTTGGACTTGCCCTCGGCCGGGACCTCCACCGCCACGTGGGCGAACCAGGAATCCTTGGCGGCGCCGTGCCAGTGCTTGGTCTCGGGCGCGATGTTGACCACGTCGCCGGGGCGCAGTTCGCGGGCCGGTTTTCCGGCCTCCTGGTACCAGCCGCGTCCGCCGGTCACGAGCAGGATCTGGCCGCCCTTGTGGTGGATGTGCCAGAAGTTGCGGCAGCCGGGCTCGAAGGTCACGTTGCCGATGTACACGCCTTCGGTGGAAAGCATTTCCAGATAGCTGGTGCCGGTGAAATAGGCGGCGTAGGCCTCGTTCAGGGGCCCTTTGGGGAAGATGCCGTCTCCCTTGAAGGTATCGCTCATGGTTAAACTCCTTGCGTTGTTCTTGCCCGTTTGCCCGCGGTTCGGCGGGCGACAGACTATTTTTTCAGCTCTATCCGGACGGAAATGCTCCGGTCCAGGGTCTCCATGACGGACGGGGGGCAGTCGAGCGCGCCCATGGTGACCATACCGTCGAACTGTTGGGAAATCTCCTCATCCTTGTAAAGGATGGCGAAATAGTTCCCGTCCACGGCATAGGCGATGTCGCCGTTCTTCCACCCGCTGCGCAGGCTGGTCTTGTCAAAGGGCAGCGAGTCGCTCATGACCCCGCAAAAGTCGTGTTCGTAGCGCTGCAGCCGCACGGTGTACGGCAGTTTGGCCAGCAGCGCCTGGGCAGGCTTGCTGTCGTTGAGCACCGCGGGGATCACGGTCTCGCCGACGATCAACTGGATATCGGTCGTGTTCTCGGACATGGTGTTCGCTCCTTCGTGACCGCCGCCGTCCCCGGGCGCCGCCGGGGCGTTCGGAACATGGGCCAGAGCGCCCATGAGGACGAAGCATATCACGAATACGTTCTTGAGTAAGGTGTTTCGCAATCTCTGATTCCTATACATCGCCCGGGGCGGGACGGTTTGGACAATCCTCCTGAAAAATTGCCCGATCCTCCGAAATCGGAGGATCGGGCAAGACTGCTACCGCCCGGCGACTTTCTCGGAGGTCCGCTCGATGGCGTCCAGTAGTTCGTGCAGCCTGACGGCGTCCGCGAAGCTGGGGGCGTTGCGGGTGCCGTTCCTGATGTCCCCGGCGACCAGGGCGTAGATGCCGCCGACGTTGCGCGGGATGACCTCTTCCGGGCGGCCTTCGTACAGCTCGGCCGGAACGGCCAGGGGGTGCATTTCGGTCTCTTCGCCGTTCGCGCCGAACAGGGAGAGCTGGGCCATCTGGCCGTGGCCGAACCCGGCCCTGACCTGGATATCGCCCTCGGTGCCGTTGATCTCCCAGAGGAAGTTGGTCCCCCGGGACATGCCGCCCCGGTAGTGGGCCGAGAAGGCCGCGCCGCTTTCAAACACGCCGTTGACCATGATCTGGTCCTCGGAGGTGGCGGTCAGGGTCTCGCCGGTGTCGGTCACCTTGACCTTGTCGCGGCGCAGAACCATGCGTCCGGCGATGTCCTTGAACTCGCCGAGCACGTCGCGCACCCCGGCCAGGGTGTGCCCGAACGGGATGGTCAGCATGGTCGCGCCCGTGGCCTTGTCGTTGAGGTAGGCGAGGTCGGCGACCGTCTCCGTGCCCCAGCCCCCGGCGTCGGCCACGATGGTCGAGGAGAGCACCTCGCCGACGTACCCGTCCGCAATCAGCTTGCCCAGGTATTCGACCTCCACGGCCGCGCGCATCTGCGTGCCCACGGTGGCGACCACGCCCTTTTCCTTGGCCAGGGCGGACAGCTTGCGGGCCTCTTCCAACCCGTTGCCGAGCGGCCACTCGCAGTGCACGTTCTTGCCCGCCTCAAGCGCGGCGGAGACCAGTTCGAAATGGTAGGGCACCTTGACAGTGACCACGACCAGGTCGATCCCGTCCGAGGCGACCAGGTCCATGGGCGTGTCAAAGGCGTGTTTCAGGCCGAGCGCCTCGGCGGACCTCTTCCCGCTTTCCGGGGTGGAGTTGGCCACGCCCACGACCTCGAAGTCGTCGGCCAGGGACTTGAGCGCCGGGATATGCGCGGTGGAAGCCCAGTGGCTGTCCGGGTTCAATCCGATGAATCCAACTTTGATCTTGCTCATGATGACATCCTTTTTTTAGTGTCCTGAACGAAAATATGCGGGTCTTGCCCGTTTCGTTTTTCTGGCTCTCCGGTTCCCTCCGTTCCGGGGAGCGTCGCCGTTTCCATGGCCGCCGGTCTATGCGGCCCCTTGCTCTTGCTCGCGTTCCGCCTCGGCCACGGTCTTGAGGAACCGGGCCGGGACACCGCCCACGATGGTGCCCGGAGCCACATCCTTGGTGACCACGGCTCCGGCGGCCACGATGGCGTCGTCCCCGACCGTGACTCCCTGGAGTATGGTCGCGTTGGACCCGACCCAGACGTTCTTGCCGATGACGATGGGGGCGGGGTAGTTCAATTGCCTCTTTTCCGGGGCGAAGCCGTGGTTCACGGTGGCCAGGACCACTTTGTGGCCGATCAGCGCGCCGTCCTGGATGGTGATCCCGCCCTGGTCCTGGAAGTTGCAGCAGGCGTTGATGAACACGTTCTTGCCGATCGTTATGTTCTTGCCGAAATCGCTGTGGAACGGGGGGAACAGGGTGAAGGTGCCGTCCACCTCCCTGCCGGTGAGCGCGGCCATGAGCGAACGGACTTCGTCGGGCGAGTGGTAGGCGTTGTTCAGCTCCGCCGTGATGCGCATGGCTTCGTTGCTGTAATGCACCAGGAGGGAGTGGGCGTCCGATCCGGCCTCTATGGGCTGGCCGTTGTCGAAGATTTCGAGAAGTTGCTTGAGGTCCATTTTTATTTGTTTCCCATATATGTTTCGGCCAGGTTCGGAGCCGGTGCGGATTGCCGGGCGCGCCCCGGAGGAGAGGCACCGCTTCATCTTATCACAAAAGGCGAGACAGCGGTGAGCAAAACCGCTGTCGGGAAAAACCGTTCGAGCGACGGCGCGGGGCAGGGGCGTTGCGCCGCCATGGGGGTTCACCCTTGAAGGCCCGCCGCCGGACTGGCGGCGGGCCCGGTTTTCTCGCGGTTGCTACAGCGACTTGGTGAAGAAGTCCTCAAGCTTGTCGAACGGGATCATGTCCGTGCGGTCGTACAGGTCGATGTGCCGCGCGCCGGGGACGATGACCAGCTCCTTGGGCTCCTTGGCCATCTTGTAGGCGTCCTCGGTAAAGTACCGGGAATGCGCCTTCTCGCCCATGATGAACAGGATCGGGCGCGGCGAGATGGTGTCGATGTAGTTGAGCAGCGGGAAGTTCGTGAAGGCCATGTTGCTGGTCGCCGTGAACGGGCCGTGGGAGCGCGGATGGTGGCCGCGCGGCATGGCGTAGTATTCCCAGAACTCGCTCATGATCGGGTCCAGCCCCTCGGGAATGGAATTGACCGCTTCGGTCGGGAAGCCCTCGGGCAGCATGGGGGCGCCGTTCTCGAAGTCCTTCCAGCGCTGCTCGCCGAGCTCGGTGAGCACCTTGGTGCGCTCCTCGTCGGTCATGGAATCCTGCCAGCCGTTTCGGATCACGCGGCTCATGTCGTACATGGACGCGGTGGCCACGGCCTTGATGCGCTGGTCGACCTGCGCGGCCTTGAGGGCGAACCCGCCGCTGCCGCAGATGCCGATGGCGCCGATCCGGTTCCGGTCCACGAAGGGACGGGTGCCCAGAAAGTCCACGCCCGCGCTGAAGTCCTCGGAGAAGATTTCCGGGGACGAGATGTGGCGGGGCTCGCCGCCGCTTTCGCCGTTGAAGGACTCGTCAAAGGCGATGGCCACGAAGCCGCGCTCGGCCATGGTCTGGGCGTAGATGCCCGCGCCCTGCTCCTTGACGCCGCCGTAGGGCGTACCCACGACCAGCGCCGGGTATTTCTTGGATTTGTCCATGTCCTTGGGCATGTACATGTCCGCGGACAGGGTGATGCCGTACCGGTTGGGGTACGAAACCTTTTCGTGAACGACCTTGTCGCTCAATTTGAATGTCTTGTCCCAGGTCATATCTTCCTCCGCATAGGCAAGGTTGGCCGCCAGCACCAGGGTCAGCACCGGCAGTGCGGTTTTCATCAGCTTGGTCACAAAAGCGGTAAGTTTCATTGTGGCCTCCATCAGTTCGAATGATTGTTGCGGTTGTCACTATCGCGACCCGGACCAAAGAGCCGCGCGGCCCGGCCGGGTCAATCGGCCATGTATTGCAATGTGGATTCCGGCTCGCGCAGCCCCCGGATTACGATCTTCGAGGCGGCCTCGTCGATCATCGAGAGGTCATCCGGGGTGAGCGTCACGTCCAGCGCGCCCAGGTCCTCCTCCAGCTGGGGGAAGGTCCGGATGCCGGGGATGGGAACGATCCACGGCTCCCGGGCCATGACCCAGGCCAGGGCGATCTGCGCCGGGGTGGCGTCCTTTTCGGCCGCGACCCGGCGCAGCAGGTCGACGATGGGCATGTTCTCCCTGCGGGCGTCCGGCAGAAGGCGGGGGATGGTGCCTCGGAAGTCCGTCTTGTCGAAGACCGTGTCCTCGCCGATGGTTCCGGCCAGAAATCCCCGGCCCAGGGCCCCGAAGGCGACCAGGCCGATGCCCAGCTCCTTGAGGGTGGGCAACACGTTTTCCTCGGGCCGCCGCCAGGACAGGGCGTACTCGCTCTGCAGGGCGGCCACCGGCTGGACCACGTGGGCACGGCGGATGGTCTCCGCGTTCGCCTCGGACAGGCCGAAGTGGAGGACCTTGCCCTCGCGGATCAGATCCCGCACCGTGCCCGCGACGTCCTCGATGGGAACCTCGGGGTCGACCCGGTGCTGGTAGAACAGGTCGATGGCCTCGACCCGCAGCCGTTTGAGCGAGTCCTCGGCGACCTGCCGGATATGCTCCGGCCTGCTGTCGAGGAGCGGGCCGCCCTCCATGCCCCGGGCGTCGCCCGCCGTGTTGAAGCCGAACTTGGTGCCGATGGCCACCTGTCCCCGGAAGGGCTCCAGGGCCTCGCCCACCAGCTTTTCATTGATGAAGGGCCCGTAGACCTCGGCGGTATCGAAGAAGGTGACGCCCCGCTCCACCGCGGCGCGGATCAGCGAGATCATCTCCTTCTTGTCGGACGGAGGCCCGTAGGCATAGCTCATGCCCATGCAACCCATGCCCAGGGCCGAGACCCTCAGGCCGTTGTTTCCCAGTGTGCGTGTTTTCATGGCTGCCTCCGTATTGTTCGTTGAGGGTTGAGGAGTGAGGGCCTACAGCGCCGAGCGGAAGATCGCGACCATGTCGTCCGCGCTCAGCGGCGGGATGCCCGGCAGGTTGCCCTGGCCGTCGTTGATGATCTTCAGGGTGTCATCGGCGTAGGTCCTCAGCAGCTTGTCGTCGATGCCCAGCTCGGAGAAGCGGGTCGGGCAGCCGATGGAGCGCAGGAACTCCTCGAACAGGTCGATGCCCTTGAGCGCGCAGTCGAGGTCGTCGGCGGACTTGGCCTTGAGGCCGAAGATGCGCTCGGCGAACTGGACGTACTTGGCGGTGTTGGACTTGGCCGAGAAGCGCATCCAGGCCGGGTTGATGATCGCCAGGCCCGCCGCGTGGGTGATGTCGTGGTAGGCGGAGACGGTGTGCTCCATCATGTGCACCGGGTAGGGGGCGTCGGTGCCGATCTGGGCCCAGCCGATGAGCGCCACCGAGGCGGCCCACATGACCTGGGCGCGTGCTTCCACGTCGTTGCCGTCGGCGATGGCCTTGGGGCCCCACTCCATGGCGGTCTTGATGACGCCCTCGGTCAGGCTGTCCTGGATGGGCGTGCTCACGGCGCTGTTCAGGTAGGACTCGGTCACGTGGGTGATCAGGTCGCAGACGCCGTAGGCGGTCTGGTTCTTGGGCACGCTCACGGTCAGGGCCGGGTCCATGACCGCGACCTTGGGGTAGAGCACCGGGTTGGAGATGAAGGACTTGACCGTGGTTTCCTCGTTGGTCACGACCGCGGCGCAGTTGGCCTCGGAGCCTGTGGCCGCCAGGGTGGGCACGGTGACCACGGGCAGGGCCTCGGTGGGCACGTAGACCTCTTCCTGGCCGTGCAGGATCATGTCCCACGGGTCGCCGTCGTACAGGGCCGCGGCGGCCATGACCTTGGAGGCGTCCATGACGCTGCCGCCGCCCACGGCCACGATCACGTCGCAGCCCTGTTCGCGGATGATGGCCGCGCCGCGCGAGACCGTGGTGAGGCGCGGGTTGGGCTCGACGCCGTCGCATTCGGCGAAGTCCACGCCGGCCGCCTTCAGGCTTTCGACGACCTTGTCGAAGGTGCCGCTGCGCTTGACGCTGCCGCCGCCGGTGACGATGAGGGCCTTCTTGCCGTATTCACTGACCAGTTCCCCGAGACGGGAGAGGGTTTCGGCACCGAAGACGATGCGGGTCGGATTTTGAAATTCGAAATTCATTATGTACTCCTTTTGTTTTCGCGTTGACGTATAAGTATATAAGGCCTTCTTCGTCGGCCTTGAACGCACGTTCCTCTCAAAACCTTGCCTATTCCTCTTTAGTGAGAACTTTTCTCTTGTATTGAACAAAAGAATGGTGTCCATAATAGGGGTGAAGAAATGGAGGTGGAGTGATGCCACAACTTATTGATTTATTGAAAGAAATGGCTACAATTGACGGTGACGCCGTAGAATCGAGGCTCAAGGGCGTGCGTTTTTTCAAGGACACGATGCACGTTAAACGCAGGCCAATGCTGTACAATCCGGGAATTTGCATCGTCGCCTCGGGGCACAAGGTCGCTTACCTGGGCGAACAGGTCTTCCGTTACGACGCGGACAATTACCTGGTCACGTCCGTGTCCATGCCCTTTGAATGCGAGTCGTTCCCCAGTCCGGACGTGCCCCTGCTCGGCCTGTTCATCGACATCGACATGGGCCAGCTGAACGACCTGATCAGCCAGATGGACGTCAAGGAGGACGTGGCCCGCCTCCGGCAGAACGAGTACCCGCTCGGGCTGGGACCGTCGGCCATGGACCAGGACATGAAGGACGCGGCCATCAAGCTGATCAAGGCGCTCAAGACCGACCGCGAGGCCCGCATCCTGGCCCCGGGGCTGGTCCGCGAGATTTATTACCGGGCATTGTGCGGAACGCAGGCGCCGGTGCTCTACGCCCTGGCCCGGGGCTCCAACACCTTTGCCCAGGTCGCCCAGGTGATCACCATGATGGAGGGAAGCTTTTCCGAAAAGCTCGACGTCCAGCAGCTGGCCGACTCGGCCCACATGAGCGTGTCGGCCTTCCACAAGGCGTTCAAGGAGATCACCACCGAATCCCCGCTCCAATACCTCAAGAAGATCAGGCTGACGCGGGCCAAGGACCTGATCGTGCAGCGGAACATGAAGGCCTACCTGGCCGCGGACGCCGTGGGCTACGAGAGCCCGTCCCAGTTCAGCCGCGAATTCAAGCGGCACTTCGGCCAGAGCCCGGCCGAGATCATGCGGGACATGCGCTCGGCGTAGGGCGCGGCCGCACAACACCAAGGAGGCAGGACCATGGATCGTCGGGATTTTCTGAAAAGCGGCATCGTCGCCGGTTCCGCCCTGGCCCTGGGCGGCGTGACCGGCCTGTGGAGTGCGGCCGCCTCGGCCGCCGGACCGCAACGGCAGTGGGACCTGGTCGCCGTGCGCGGCGGCGAGCCGGACGAGATGTTCGACAGCGCCATAGCCGCCTACGGGGGCATGGGAACCTTCGTGCCCAAGGGGGCCCGGGTGGTGATCAAGCCGAACATCGGCTGGGACGTCTCCCCGGAGCGGGGCGGCAACACCAACCCCAGGCTCATCGGGCGCATCGCCGAGCACTGTTTCGACGCCGGGGCCCGCGAGGTGGTCGTCTTCGACCACTCCTGCGACAACTGGCGGCAGTGCTACCTGAACAGCGGCATTGAAGCGGCGGTAAAGGGTGCGGGCGGCAAGATGGTCTCGGCCGACAGCAAGGGGTATTACCGCGAGGTCGAGGTGCCCGGCGGCAAGCGGCTGAACCGCGCCCTGGTCCACGAGGCGTTGCTTGACGCGGACGTCTTCCTGAACGTCCCGGTGCTCAAGGACCACAGCTCCTCGGTCATCACGGCCAGCATGAAGAACCTGATGGGCGTGGTCTGGGACCGCTGGTACTTCCACCGCAACGACCTGCACCAGTGCATCGCGGACATCGCCTCCTTGCGCAGGCCGGACCTGACCGTGGTGGATGCCTATAATGTAATGATGCGCAACGGCCCGCGCGGGGTGTCGGAGAGCGACGTGGTCAGGATGCGGGCCCTGGTGGCCTCCACGGACTTCGTGGCCGCGGACGCGGCCGGGGCCCGGCTGTACGGCGTGGACCCCGCCGAGGTCCGCCACATCGGGCTGGCCGCCGATATGGGACTGGGCCGCATGGACCTCAAGGACCTGTCCATCAACCGGATCAAGCTCGGATAGGCATGCCCCTTCGCCTGCTCAAACCCTTGCGGGCCGCCCTGGCCGTGGTCTTCCTGGCCCTGACCGTGTATCTGTTTCTGGATTTCCGGGAGACCGGGGCGCGGTATTTGGCCGATCCCGTGCTTTATCTCCAGTTCGTCCCGTCCCTGCTCGCCTTCCTGGGCGAGGCCTCCCTCGGGGCGGCGGGGTTTATCGCGGTCCTGGCCCTGACCCTGCTCCTGGGGCGTGTCTACTGTTCGACCGTCTGCCCCCTGGGCACGTTCCAGGACGTCGTCGGCAGGCTGTTCGGCAAGAAACGGCGCGGCCATGCCTTCGCCCCGGCCCGCAACGGCCTGCGCTACGGGATTCTCGCCCTGACCGCCTGCCTGTTTCTGGCCGGGAGCGGGCTGGCGCTCCACCTTCTCGACCCGTTCAGCAATTTCGGCCGGATCCTGTCCAACCTGGTCCGGCCCGTGGTCCTTGCGGCCAACAACCTGGCCGTCCCGCTGGCCGAGTCCTTCGGCTCCAGCGCGGTCTACCGGGTGCAGTGGCCCGTGCCCGTGCCGGTGGCCGTGGGCGCGGCCCTGGCCATGCTCCTCCTGGTCGGCTGGCTCGGCGCGCGGCACGGCCGCCTGTACTGCAACACGGTCTGTCCGGTGGGCGCGCTGCTCGGCCTGTTCGCCGCCCGGTCGCTGCTGCGCGTCCGTTTCGACGCCGGGGCGTGCCGGGAGTGCGGGCGGTGCGAGCGCGCATGCAAGGCGGACTGCATCGACTTCAAGGCCAAGACCGTGGATGCGGGCCGGTGCGTGGCCTGCGGCAACTGCCTGGCCGCCTGCCGGGACCACGCCCTGCGCCTGACCGCGCCCGGGGCGGGCGGCGCGATGCCGGGGAAGGACCCGGGCCGGAGGAAGTTTCTGGTCGGCCTGATCGGGGGGAGCCTGGGGCTGGCGGCCGTGGGGGCAAGGGCCGCCGAGCCGCCCAAGGTCGTTCCGAGCCGCCCGACCACTATTCCGGAGAAACGCACCAGTCCGGTCAGCCCGCCCGGCTCGGTGGGCATCGAACACTTCACCGCAAAGTGTACGGCCTGCCATCTGTGCGTGTCCGCCTGCCCGTCCCGGGTCCTGGCGCCGTCGTTTCTGGCCTACGGCCTGGCCGGAGTGATGCAGCCGCAGATGTGGTTCGAGGCCGCCCACTGCAACTATGACTGCACCGTCTGCTCCGAGGTCTGCCCCAGCGGGGCCATCCTGCCCCTGACCCGGGAGCGAAAGCGGCGCACCCAGACCGGCGTGGCCCATTTCATCAAGGAAAACTGCGTGGTCCATATGGACAACACCAACTGCGGGGCGTGCTCCGAGCACTGCCCGACCAAGGCGGTCCACATGGTTCCCTACCCGAATCCGAGCGGGCGCAGACTGGTCATTCCGGAGGTCAACGAGGCCATCTGCGTGGGCTGCGGCGGCTGCGAACACGCCTGCCCGACCCGGCCGTTTAGGGCCATCTTCGTGGACGGCAACCCGGTGCACAAGCGCGCCGAGAAGCCGGCGGAGAAAAAGTTGGAACCGCTCCCGGAAGCGGGCGGGGACTTCCCCTTCTGAGCCGGCCGCCCGGCGCTCACGGATTGACGCAGGCCAGGATGTGGTCCACGAACAGCCGGACCCGCTGAGGCAGCTGGCTGGAGCCCATGACCAGGTTCACGTCGTGGGCGAATCCGCCGCTCCAGTCCGGGAGCACGCGGACCAGCCGCCCGGCCTTTTCGTCCGCCTCGGCCCGCCCTTTTCTGACCATGGCGACGCCCAGCCCGGCCAGGGCGAAGTCCCGGCACATTTCCACGGAACTGAAGGTGTACTGAGGGTGAACCTCCACGGTCACCTGCCGGTCGCCGTTGTGCATGGGCCAGCGTCGTCCGAACCGCTGGAGCGCGATGCACGGCAATTGGTCCAGGTCGTGGGGCTCCTCGGGCATGGGATAGCGCTCGAACAGCTCGGGCGAGGCGTAGAGGAACGGCTCCACGGTCAGCAGCCTCCGGGCGACCAGGGACGGCGCGATGGACGGGCCGATGAGAAAGGCCACGTCATAGGGGTCGGTGCGCATGTCCACCGGGTGCTCCACGAAGGTCAGCTCCATCTGGATGTCCGGCCACTTGGCCGCGAAGTCCAGCAGGGCGTCCTTGAGCAGGTGCTCGTAGGTGTCCTGGAACATGCAGATGCGGATCAGCCCGGACGGGTTCTGCATGTTGCCGACCACGGATTCGTAGGTCTTCTGGACCTCGTCGAGGATGTAGCCGCAACGGTCCAGCAGGTACGCCCCGTTGTCCGTGGGCTCCACGTTGCGCGTGTCCCGGTAGAAGAGCAGCACGCCCATGCGTTCCTCGAGCAGCTTGATGCGCCGGGACAAGGTTGATACGCCGATACCCAGTATTTCCGAAGCCTTGGTAAAGCTCTTCTGCCTGGCTACTTCCACCAGCAAGGGAACGTCATTGAGGAAATCCTGCATGATTATGCCCGTCCATGGAAAAGAGTTTTTTTCACAGCCCATTTATTTTGTACACGAGCATGGTATGAAAAGGCATGTCTAAAGGCAACATTCCCGCGCGCCCGCGGGCCATGGACGTAAAACCACAGGAGTTATGATATGACGATGCAATCCATACTGGACGGCACGGCCACCTTTCTGGAGTACTTGGGCCTGAAGGAAGAGCCCTTCGGCGTCTACTACGCCGACACCTTGCCGGAAAACGCCTATGGCCCGAAGACGGGCGTGCCCATTTCGCGCGAACTCGAGGACAAGCACGAACTGGACATGCAGGAGGTCATGAAGTGTTTTTCCTGCGTCATAGGCAACATCTGGCTGGCCCGGAAAAAGGGCGGGGCCTCGTTCATCTCCGCCGAGGAGTACGGCTGCCCCGGCGGCGTGTACTACACCTCCATGCAGAAGCCCCACCTGCGGTTCATCGAACACTACGTTTCCACCGGCTTCGAGGGCACCCCGCTCGAGGGCGAACGGTACATGCCCAATCCCGACGCCATGCGCAATTTCATGCTCGAGGTGAACCCCCGCGAGGCGCCCGGCAAGTATTGCATCTTCAAGCCGCTCTCCCAGTTCAAGGACGGCGAGGAGCCGGAATTCGTCATCTTCTTCGCCCGGCCCGAGGTCCTGTGCGGCCTGCACACCCAGGCGACCTTCACCTCCGGCGACATGGACTGCGTGGTCTCGCCGTTCGGCGCGGGCTGCACCAACCTGGTCGCCTGGCCGCTCTACTACAAGGAAAAGGGGCTGGACAAGGCCGTGCTCGGCGGCTTCGATCCCTCGGCCCGGAAGTTCTTGAAGACCGACGAGCTGACCTTCACGGTCTCCCTGAGCTTCTATGAAAAGATGCTGGCCGCCCTGCCGGACTCCATGTTCACTCATGAGACCGACTGGAAGGGCGTGCGCAAGAAGGTCGACCGCAGCCTCAAGGCATGGGGCGAGGACGAATCCTAGGCAAAAGACCCGGCGGTCCCGCCCGGCTTGGCCCTCCCCTAAGCCGCAGCGAAGACCGCCGGTCCCTGCCGTGGCCCTGAGCACGGGCACGGCACATAAGACCGCCGTATCAAGGCCGGGCACTTCGGGCCCGGGTTTTGATTCGGCGGTCCACTGTACGGTTCGGACAAGGGGAATCGGGCGGGCCGGCGCGGCGGCCATGGCCGGGCTATTCGCCGCAGGGCACGCCGTGGGACTTGTATATTTCGCCCAGGTCGCGGATCAGCTTCTTGTTGTTGAAGACCGCGTGGGCGCGCTTGACCGCGGCCGGGATGACCCGGCGGCGCAGGTCGTCGTCCGTCAGGGCGCGTTGGATGATTTCAGCCAGTCCGTCCGGGTCGTTGGACGGGCAGAGCAGACCGGTCTGTTCATGGGTTACCAGCTCGGGCACGCCGGACACGTCCGTGGCGGCCACGGGCACGCCGGTGGCCATGGCTTCGGCGACCACGTTGGGGATGCCGTCGCGGTCCCCGTCCTTGGCCTCGCGGCAGCCCAGGGTGAAGCAGTCCGCGTGGCTCAGGAGCTCGATGACCTCGTCATGGGTGATGGTCCCGGGCAGGGTGGTCACGTCGTCCAGCCCGAGCCTGTGGACCAGTTCCTTGATTTGGCGGTTGAATTTGGCCTTGCCCTCGCCGACCAGGGTGTAGCGGAAATCGAGCCCCCGGGCGCGCAGCCCGGCCAGGGCCTCGAGCACGGTGTCCAGCCCTTTTTTCTCCACGAACCGGGCCACGGTCAGGATCCGGTAGGGCGGCTTCGCCTCGGGCGGGCGGCCGTTGGGCGAGAACAGGTCGAGGTTGATGCCGTGGTACACGCAGTGGATCGGCTTGCCGTTCGCCACGCGGCCGCGCAGGTATTGTTCATTGTAGCGGGTGCAGGTGACCACGAACTTGGCCCGTTCGACCTTGTCCCGGATGCGCTCCGGGTCCTGGGTGTAGATGTCCTTGGCGTGGGCCGTGAAGGAAAAGGGCACGCAGGCGAGCTTGGCGGCGTACATGGTCACCGTGGTCGGGGTGTGGGCGAAGTGGCCGTGCAGGTGGGCCAGGTTCACGCCGTCGTCGATGACGGATTTCTGCACGATGTAGCCCGCCTGGAGCATGTGCTTGATCCAGGTGTGCTTCTTGGGCGCGAGCCGGAACCGTTTTTTCATCAGCTTCAGGCACTCGCGGTAGCGGCCGGGCATGCGCAGGAACAGGCGGACGTTGTGGTAGACGAGCCGGGGCAGCCCCCAGATCATGGATTCGGGCAGGTAGGTGACCTTGGCCTTGATCCGCTTGACGGACTCGTGGGCGAAATTCTCGCGCGGGGCGCGCATGGAGTAGATGTGGATGGTGAAGCCCATCTCCTCGAGCAGGCGTATCTCGTTGGAGATGAAGGTCTCGGAAATGCGCGGATACCCCTTGAGCACCATGCCCAGGGTCTTCTTGCCGGAAAGGGCGGACATCAGCAGTGCTCGCGGAAATATTGCAGCCGTTCGCGCATGACCTTGAGCCCGGTCATGGCAAAGGTGTTCAGGGCCGAGGTGCAGGCCGTGGGGTCGTCGAGCAGGGCATTGATCTTCTCGCGCATGGTCTCGGGCGAGACGTCGTCCCAGCGGATGTACTCGCACAGCCCCTGCTCCTTGAACACCCGGGCGCGGATGAGCTGCTCCTGGCGCGGGTTGTCGCGGGGGATGATCAGGGCGGGCTTCTTCAGGGAGAGTATCTCGCACATGGTGTTGTACCCGCCCATGGAGACCACCAGGTCGGATTTGGCCATGCGCTTCTCCATGTTGCGCACGAACGGCTTGATCTGGACCTTGAGGGCGCGGGCGCGGTCGGCCAGCTCGTCGAGCCGTTCCAGGGAGAGGAACGGGCCGGTGATCATCAGGGTCTTGAAGTCCACGGTCCCGTTGGTCTCAAGCATCTTCAGGTAGGTGTCGAGCACGGTGTAGCCGTCCCCGCCGCCGCCGATGGTGACCATGACCTGCTTGTGCTTGCGTTTGGTCTTGCGGGCGCGGGGGATGAAGCGCGGGATGTAGCCGGTGAACACGGTCTTGGCCGCGATGTCGTCGGGAAAGGCGTATTCGGTGATCGGGTCGTACATGGACTTGGTCCCGTAGACCCAGATCTCGGAGTAGAGGTCGCGCAGGACCTCGGGAAACTTCTTGCGCTTCCAGTCGGCGCGGGTGGATTCGGCATCGTCCAGGATGTCGCGCAGGCCCAGGACCACGCGGGAGCAGGGCAGGTGCTTGCGCATCCATTTCAGGGTCGGCAGGACCTCGCCCTTGAGCCCGGTGGGGACCTTGTCCACGATGAGCAGGTCGGGTTTGAAGCTCTTGGCCGTGGCCGAGATGATCTTGGTGCGGATGGAGATGGCGATCTTGGGGTCGACCTTGATGGAATGGGGCACGTAGACCACGTTGGTCTTCTTGATCATGCCCGGGATGCGTACGAAATCGATGCCGCGCGGCATGGTGTACCGGCCCACGATGGGCGAGCCGGTGACGATGAGGATGTTCACCTCGGGTCCGACCAGGTTCCTGGCGATGGCCATGGTGCGGCGGATGTGTCCCAGACCGTAGGTGTCGTGGGAGTACATGAGGATGTTGTAGGCTTTCGATTCCATGGGTATCCGTGGGTCACAAAAAAAGCCGGACAGCACATCTTCTCCGGCAACGAGCACACAGTATAGGCTTGTGCGCCTTCTGTCCAGAACCGGCCAGGGGCAATCCTCCATTTCCCGGAAATCAGCGGGAAGCGGCGTCCCCGTTGACATCCAGGCAGATGCCGGGATCGAAATCCGGGGCTCCGGCGCGGGCGCCGTCGAGGTTGGCGGCGTAGAGCTCGTTGTCAGGCCGACTCTTCAGGGCGCGCTCGAAACGGCGCGCGGCCGCGTCCCGGTCGCCGCGCCGCCAGGCCAGCACGCCGAGGTTGTTTTCGCCGCACGGGTGGCCTGGGGAAGCGACCATGGCCTGCTCGAAGGCGGTCAGGGAGGCGTCGTTTTCGGCCACCACCGCGAACTGGACGCCCTCCACCAGGGCGGCCTGGGCGTCGGTCAGCCGCACGTGGTCCAGCCCCCGGCAGGGGCAGCGCTTCTTGGTGCAGGGCGGGCACCCCTGGTAGAGCGTGACTTCGTCCATGACGTTGCCGAGCACGGTCTTGTCGCCCGGGCAGCGGAACACGGTCCCGTCCGGCTCCATGCGCAGCAGGGTGCGGCCCGCCGAGCAGGGCAGTCCCTCGAAGTTGAAGGCCACCTTTTTGCCCTGTTCCAGGTGGTCGGCGAAGATGGCCCGGGCCCGGTCGCCGTACGCCTCGGGGTAGCGCCGCCCTTCGAACTCGCCCCTGAAGGGGCGCGGGGTGATGCCGATGCCGTGGTCCGCGAAAAAGGCGACGTCCCGGTGGAAGCGCTCCTCCAGGGTGGGGTGGACCACGTAGTTGACGATGATCTCGAAGCCCCTGTCCAGGAGCAGCCGGGCGTTGTCGATGAAGGCGTCCACGCCCTTGACCCGCTCGCGCTCCTCGATGTGCAGGGCCACGTACAGGTTGTGGACCCGCGCCGGATCGATGCGCCGGGCGAATTCGCGGACCTTGGAGGACACGGACAGGTTGGTGTCGATGCCGATGACGTGGGTTTGCGTCAGGGTCTCGCAGATGTCGACGATCCCGGGGTAGATGAACGGTTCGCCCCCGGTCAGGCCGACCTTCCAGGTCTCGCCCGTGGCGTCGAGGAAGTCCTTGATGCGGCCCGCGTCCAGGGTCTCGGTGACGGGGCTGTTGTCGTGGGGGAAATAGCAGTATTCACAGCGGAAATTGCACTTCCGCGTCATGTTCCAGATCAATGAGTTGCAGGGGACGTTCATACCGGCATGGCCTCCGTGCATGGTCCTGCCACATTGCCGGTAAAAATGCCAGCGCGGGTAGTGGCTTTTATTCTCAAGCTCTGTTAGATTCATCGTCCCATGACTGCCGAGATGAACATCCTGATGCGTGAACTGGACGCCTGGAAGGACGCGGGCGAGACCGCCGAATTCTGGTGGCGCGACGACGACGCGGCCGAACCCACCGTGCCCCTGGACCGGCTCCTCTCCCTGAGCGGCCGGTTCGGCGTGCCCTGCGGCCTGGCCACGGTCCCGGCCAAGGCGGGCGAACCGCTGCGCAAGACCGTGTCCCACGCCCACCTCGTCTGGGTCCTGCAGCACGGCTTCGCCCACAAGAACCACGCCCCGTCCGGGGCCGGAGCCTGGGAGCTCGGCAACCACCGGCCCAAGTCCGTGGTCGTGGACGAACTCAGGCAGGGCATGGGCAAGCTGACCCAGCTGTTCAAGTTCCAGTTCGTGCCCGTCCTGGTGCCGCCGTGGAACCGCATCGATCCGGAACTGCTGCCCTACCTGCCGGTCCTGGGCTACCGGGGGCTGTCCGCCGGATACAAGAAATCGCGCCCGGCGCCGCCCGCCGGCCTGCGCGTGGCCGACGCCCATTGCGACGTGCTCCACTGGAAGGACAAGCCCAACGTGCGCTTTGCCGGAACGGAAAAATGCCTGAAGCTGCTGGCCGACCACCTGAGGGACAAGCGCACGGGCCAGGCCGACGCGAGCGAGCCGTCCTGCGTGCTGACCCACCACATGGCCATGGACGCCGACGCCTGGGCGTTCGTGGAGGCCCTGTTCGAGGCGACCTCGGCCCACCCCGCCGCCACGTGGCTTTCTCCGGCCGCCATCTGGTCCGCCAAGGACTGATCCGTCTCTGATTCCGGCCGATTCCGGCTGTTTGGCACCGAACAGGTAGGTTTTGCTTGCACACGGCGTGCGAACGATCTACCGTCGCTGTCGAACCACTTCCCAGAGGATTGCCATGACCGCTACACTGCGCCCCATGAAGGCGGCGGACATAGACGCCGTCTGTACGCTTCTGCATGAGCATATGAATCCGAATTTCACCGCGAAGCGCTGGAATGCGCTTTTCTCGCCGGGTTGGTGCGAGGAAAAGCGCGACCTGGGCATCGTGGCCGAGGACAACGGGCGCATCGTGGGCGTGCACGGCCATGTCTGCTCCTACCGGGTCATTGACGGCCAGCGGGAGCGGTTCCGGAATTTCACCTCCTGGTACATTCTCAAGGACTACCGCAGGAACGGGTTGGGCTCGGCCATGGTCGAAATGGCCTGCGACGACCCCGAGGTGACCTGCACCGTCTTTTCCCTGTCCCCCAAGCAGACCGACTTCTTCAAGACGCTCGGCATGAACGTGCTCGACGAGGAGCGGCTGCTGTGGCGCAGGACCGGAAAGAAGTACGACAACCTCGAACTGGTCAGCGACCCGGTCAAGATCCGCCAGTGTTGCGACCAGGGAGACATCCGCGTCTTCGACGACCACCATGACCTGCCGATCATCCCGGTCCTGGTCATGACCCGCTGCACCCAGTGCCTGCTTTTCCTGTCCCGGGCCGTCAAGCACGGCGGCAGGATCTACTACGACGTGCTCTACCGCTCCAACCCGACGCTGTTCACCGACCGTATCCAGGACATCGCCGAGGCCCTGCTGCCCGACGATGAATGCGTCTTGGCCGCGGACCGGCGGTTCACGAACCATGACGCCGGGGGCGAGGTGGAGATCATCAAGTCCCCGCGCTTCTTCAAGTCCGCGCGAGTCCAGCCAAGGGACATCGACCTGGCCTATTCCGAGATATCCCTGCTGGGGCTCAAGCTGGACTAGGGTCCGCCCTTGCCCAAAATCGCCCGGCAGGGTAGTTGTCAGGGCATGAGCGAAGAAAAAAATTACCCCACGGCCCTGGAAGCGCCCACGGGCGACATCACGCCCCTGACCCTGAGCCTGGTGGGCAAGCTGCTGGCCCAGTCCCGGCAGAGCCCGCGCAAACGCATCCTCCAGAAGCTGCACCAGTCCCTGGACGCCACCGCGCACCGCATGTTCAACGCCATGCAGCCCGGCACCTACATCACGCCTCACCGGCACCTCGATCCGGCCAAGGAAGAGACCATCCTGGTCATGGCCGGGTCAATGCTCTTCATCCGCTTCACCGACGACGGCGAGATCGCCGAGCAGATCCTGCTTCAGCCCGGCACCGAGACCTTCGGCGTGGACGTGGCTCCGCACGTCTACCACACCTACGTGCCGCTCAAGGCGGACACCCTGGTCTTCGAGTGCAAGACCGGCCCGTATTCGGTCGAGTCGGACAAGGACGTGCCGGACTGGGCCCCGCGCGAAGGCACCCCCGAGGCCGAGCCATACCTGCTGGAGCTGCTCAAGACCCTGGCCGCCAAGGCCAACGCCGAGGCCGAGGCGGTCAAGGCGCAACGGGGCGACGAACCGGACCAATAGCCGCCCGCCGGTCTTGCCGCCCGGCACCGAATACAGTACACGGGGGAAGTTTTTCCCGTAAGGAGACCTTCCCGTGAACACCCGCGCCCTCCGCGCCGACATCCTGCTCTTCGTCACCGCCGCCATCTGGGGCCTGGCCTTCGTGGCCCAGCGCGTGGGCATGGAACACGTCGGCCCCCTGACCTTCAACGGCATCCGCTTCGCCCTCGGGGCGCTGGCCCTGGTCCCGCTGACCATGGCCATGGAGAAACGGCGTGCGCCCGGCAATGCGGGCGCGGACCGCAGGCGCATGGCCATCGGCGGAGGGCTGCTCGGCCTGGCCCTGTTCGCCGGGGCCTCCCTGCAGCAGATCGGCCTGGCCGGTCCGCAGCTGGCCGGGTTCGGCCTGGAGGCGTCCACCGCGGGCAAGGCCGGGTTCATCACCGGACTGTACGTGGTCCTGGTGCCGCTGTTCGGCCTGCTCCTGGCGCAGCGGCCCGGCTGGGGCACGTGGCTCGGCGCGGGCCTGGCCGTGGTCGGCATGTACCTGCTGTCCGTGACCTCCGGCCTGACCATCTCCTTCGGCGACCTGCTGGTCTTCATCGGCGCGTTTTTCTGGGCCGGACACGTCCTGCTCGTGGGCAGGCTCTCCCCGGGGTTGGACGGGGTGGACGCCATCAAGCTGTCCACCATCCAGTTCGCTGCCTGCGCGGTCCTGTCGCTGATCGGCGCGTTCGCCACCGAGGAGATCACCCTGTCCGGCATCCTCGGCGCGGCCCCGGCCATCGCCTACGGCGGGCTCATGTCCGTGGGCGTGGCCTACACCCTTCAGGTGGTCGCCCAGCGCGACGCCCAGCCAGCCCACGCGGCCATCATCCTCAGCCTGGAATCGGTCTTCGCCGCCCTGGGCGGCTGGCTGATGCTCGGCGAGGTCCTCACCACCCGGGGGATGATCGGCTGTGGGCTCATGCTTTCCGGCATGTTGCTCAGCCAGTTGAAGCCGTGACGGCGTCTTCACCGTCTTGAAGAGATAAAAGAGATAAGGAAGGCCGCCCGTCGGGGCGGCTTTTTCGTGGGATAAAATGCGCGGTTGCACCGCTTGAGAGCCGCTGTGCGGGGCTAAAGCCCCTGCACTTGCTCCATGCCCTCCCGGCGGGGTCCATTTTTTTGCTGGCCCCAAAAAATAGACGAAAAAAAAGGCCTGGAGGGGAGCGCGGCCGCCCGGAGAACGGGAGGCAAGAAGCTGATCCGCTCGGGGCGGCTCCCGAATCGAGGCTCGCTGCGCTCACTGCGATTCTAAGAGCCGCCGCCCCTCGCGGTCAGCTTCTAACCTCCCGTTCAAGGGCTGGTTTGGGTGAAGTGAAGAGGGGCGGTGGAACTCGGGAGGGCTTGCCTCGGCGCGGGGGAGAGCCGCTGTCGGACGTGGAAGTCCGAAGCGCTCCAAGCCCGCCGCCAGGCGAATGGCTCCCCCTGTGACCTGATTGTCGCCCACTCGTGATGGGATCGACGGGCGCGTCACCGGCGGGACGGGTAGAAGGTATTCAGCCAGCACGGAAGCAAGACTCCTTCCCTCCACTGCGGGGCGGGCCTCCCCATTGCACGCCCGCCCCGCAGCCTCTCCTTGCCAAACATGCCCGTTTGTGGTTCACAGAAAGCGATCATGCGAACTTACATCTTCCTGCCGCCGGTCACCAAACCGACCGGGGGCGTCACCGTGCTTCGGCAGATGGCCGACATTCTCCACCAGTCCGGGCACGAGGCCTGTCTCGTGGCCAGGGAGCGGGGCGGCTGGCGGCCCGAGGGGCTGGCCGACGCCGCGCCGGTGCTGGAATGGCGGGACCTGAAGCTGACCGAGTCCGACGTCTGGGTGGTGCCCGAGGGGTGGGTCAACGCCCTGGCCCCCGGGCTGTACGCCAACGCCCACTGCCTCAGCTACGTTCAGAACTGGGCCTATCTCTTTTCCTCCATGCCCGACGGCGTGAACTGGCACAGCCTGCCCGTCGAGTTCCTGGCCGTGTCCGACCCGGTCTCCCGGTTCATCAAGGAGACCACCTGCAAGGATGCCCCGGTCCTGCGGCCGGGCATCGACCGAAACATTTTCTACGCGCCCGAGTCCAAGCCCGGCGGCCGGGTGAACGTGGCCTTCATGCCGCGCAAGAACAAGGCGCTGGTGGAGCAGATCAGGGCCATCCACGAACACCGCTGCGGCGCGGAGCAGGTCAACTGGATGCCCATCGACGGGATGGACGCGAACGGCGTGGCCGAGACCCTGCGCGCGGCGCACATCTTTCTGGCCACGGGCTTCCCCGAGGGGTGCCCCCTGCCGCCGCTCGAGGCCATGGCCTGCGGCTGCCTGCCCGTGGGCTTCGCCGGTCTCGGCGGTTGGGACTACATGCGCCAGACCCTGGAGAAGCCGCGCTACACCCCGTGGATTCCCCTGCGCAAGGTCCCGTGGAAGGGCAACGGGCTGTGGTGCGCGGACAGCGACGTGCTCGACGCGGCGCTCAGCCTGGGCGAGGCGGTCACGCTCTTTCAGGAGCGGGACCCGGCCCTGATGACCGCCCTGGCCGCGGGCCAGAAGACCGCCAACGCCTATTCCCTCGAGGCGCAGAAGGCCGCCGTCCTCGAACTGTGGGAACAGCTGTGAGGGCGGACTGATGGGAAAGACCAAACGCGCCGAACCAGAATCCCTGAACCTGCCCCCGGTGGGGGTGGACTCCCACGCGCACCTGGACCTCGAGGACTTCGACGAGGACCGCGAGGCGATCATCGGACGCGCCCGGGAATCGGGCGTGGACCGCATCGTCAACGTCTTCCTGGGGCCGGACGCCTATGAGCGCGGGCGCGGCCTGTTCGACGGCCACCCGGAGATCAGCTTCATCATGGGCGTGCATCCCAACAACGCGGACGATCTGACCGACGCGGCGCTTGAACGCATGCGCGCCCTCTTCCAGGAGGACCCGCGCCTCAAGGGCGTGGGCGAGATCGGCCTGGACTATTACTGGGAGCGCGTGCCCCACGACGTGCAGAAGGACGCCTTCGTCCGCCAGATCCGTCTGGCACGCGAACTCTCCCTGCCCATCGTCATCCACTCGCGCGACGCCAACGACGACGCGGTGGCCATCCTCGAGGCCGAGGGGTGCAGGGACTATCCGCTGCTCTGGCACTGCTTCGGCGCGGGCATCGGCCTGGCCGAACGGCTGGTGGCCAACGGCTGGCACATCTCCATCCCCGGTCCGGTGACCTTCCGCAAGAATTCCGACGAGGTGCAGGCCGCCGTGGCGCGCATCCCCTTCGATCGGCTGCTCATCGAGACCGATTGCCCCTATCTCGCGCCCGAGCCGTGGCGGGGCAAGCGCAACCATCCGGCCCTGTCCGTGTTCACCGCCCGGCGTGTGGCCCAGATCAAGGGCCGCCCTCTGGAGGACGTCTGGCGCATGGCCGGGGACAACGCCCGGCGCTTCTTCGGCCTGTAGGCGTTTCCCTCCGACTTGGCCGCAGGGCGTAAAAAATAATCCAAACCCCTTTCGCTGGAGACGGTTTGAGGCTACGGTTGCGAGCGATGTTGAAAACCGTTGTTCCCGCCGTCCGATCGCACCTCGCGATCCGCCGCCTGCCGGTGGTCCTGCTGGCCGGCCTGATCCTGTCGGGCCTGGCGCTCTTGCTTTTGCCGCACCGGGCCTGGGCCGAACTTCATGGCGCGGAGCACCGGCTGGTCTTCTCCACCTTCCCGGCGGGCGGCATGCACGACCTGTTCGACCACATCCTGAGCGAGGCCTACGCCCGGCTCGGCTACGAGGTCGAGTTGCAGGGCTACCCGGCCGAGCGCGCCTTGTTCATGGCCAACGACGGGCTGGTGGACGGCGAGGCGGGCCGGGTGAGCGTGGTGGAGAAAAACAATCCGAACCTCATCCGGGTGCCCACGCCCCTGTATGTCAACCGCATCGCCATCCTGACCACGGACACCGAGATCGACCCGGCCAAGGGGTGGGACCAGTTCCTGAGCCTGCGAACGTGCATCCGCAACGGGTACAAGTTCCTGGAGAGCCGGGTCAAGGGCGAGAACTGCCATGTGGTCTCGTCCTACGAGAAGATGATGCAGTTGCTCAAGAACGGCAGGGTCGACGTCGGGCTGGCCGAGTTCTTCGACATCCTGCCCACCCTGGGCAAAGTCGGCATGGGCAGGGTGCGCATGCTCTGCGAACCCATGGCTTCCAACCCCATGTATCACTACCTGAACAAGCGCCACGCGGACCTGGTGCCCAAGATCGACGCCGTGTTGCGCGACATGGCCGCCGAAGGGCGGCTCAAGGCCATCGAACTGCACCTGATGCAGGTGCATTTCAACAATCTCGCCGGTTCCTGCCCCCTGGTCGAGCCCGCGCGGTAGCTCTTTCCGCTTGACTCGGAAAGGGAAAGGCATAGTCTCCGGCCATGAATTTCCTGACCCCCGGCATGCGCTTCATGCTGCTCGGCACCTTCTTCTTCTCCTTCGGGTCGCTCTTCGTCAAACTGGCCGGAAGCCGGTTGCCCACCATGGAGATCCTTTTCGTGCGCGGGCTCATAGGCGTGTTCCTCTGCCTGATCATGCTGCGCAAGTCCGGGGCGGGCATGTTCGGCAAGCGCAAGTTCCTGCTGGCCGCGCGCGGGCTGCTCGGCTTCGGGGCCATGTTCGCCGACTTCTACGCCATCGTGCACCTGCCCCTGGCCGACGCGCTGGTGCTCATCTTCTCCCATCCCATCACCGTGGCCCTGCTGGCCTGGCTGCTCATGGGCGAGACGCTGTCCAGGGGCGGGATGGCCGCCATCCTGACCTCCGTGGTCGGTGTGGCCCTGGTCTGCCGCCCGGACTTCCTGTTCGGGACCGGCAGCCCGGACCTGGACACCTGGGGCATCCTGGCCGCGCTGTGCAGCGTGTTCCTGACCTCCTGGGCCATCCTGGCCGTGCGGGTCCTGGCCAAGACCGAGCGGCCCGCCGTGGTCATGCTCTATCCGCCCATCGCCATATCCCTGCTCTCGCCGCTCTTCGCCGACGGCTGGGTGGCGCCGACCATGACCGAATGGGGAGTGCTTGCCGCGGTGGGGCTGTTCATGAACCTCGGCCAGTTCTTCATGACCAAGGGCTACGCCATCGAGGCCGCGGCGCGCATCAGCGGGGTGTCCACCCTGGAGATCGTCTTCGGGGCCATGTGGGGCATGATGTTTCTGGGAGAGATTCCGGACTTGTGGACCATCGGCGGCGGCGCGCTGATCGTCGTCGGCGTCCTTCTGCTCGGGCGCAGCGGGGTGCGGGAACGGCTGCGCGAGCGCCAGGCCGCCTGACCGGACGGGCTCAGAACTTCTCGAATATCCGCAAGAGTTCCTCGTCCACCTCTTCGGGGTGGTCCGCGTTCAGCGTCACCAGCCGGTGCAGGAAGGTGAAGGACAGCTCGTCCATTTCCTTGAAGGACATGGCCGCGAAGCTGCCCTTGATGCGCACGATCTCGCCCGTGACCACGATGCGGATGCCCGGCGACAGGGGCAGGTGCAATTCGCACGGGGTCCCGGCCACGCAGTCCTCGCAGCCGTAGAGCAGCGCGCCCTTGAGGCTCAGGTTGCGGGTGGACACGGGCGTGACCACCTCGCCGATGGTGATGTAAGCCTCGAAATCGGCTTCGATGCGGGTGCTGTTTCGCTTGTTCCTGTCCATGGCATGGTCCCCTTATTGAGAACCATATCACAATAATCGGAGAGGACTCAATGTTTCCGTGCGGGGATTGACCGCGCCGTGCGGCCGCTTTACGCTGGAACCATGAATATCCACACCCTTTCCGCACGCATGGCCGATTGGATGGCCGATCCCGGGAACAATTCCCTGGGGCCGGACCTGATGCTGCCCGCCTTCGACGCCCCGCTGCTGGGCTGCGCCGCGGGCGACGACCCCCTGTTCGACTTCCTCAGGCAGGATATCGGGCCGGATTTCTATTGGACCCCGGCCCGGGCCTTTGCCCAGGCGTTTCCCGAGAACGCCCCCTCCGGGGCCGACCTGAGCGTGGTTTCCTGGGTCCTGCCCCAGACCGAGCACACTCGCAAGGCCCATGGGCAAAACAAGGAGATGCCCAGCGTCGAGTGGAGCCGCGCCCGGCACTACGGCGAAAAGGTCAACGAGGCCCTGCGCCGGTTCGTGGTCGGCCTCTTTGCCGAGCAGGGCGTGGACGCCTGCGCGCCAGCGCTGCTCCCCAAGTGGACCCGGGCCGAGTCGCCCCGCTACGGGTTCGCCTCCACCTGGTCGGAACGGCACACCGCCCACGTCTGCGGCCTGGGCACCTTCGGCCTGTCCGACGGGCTGATCACCCCCCGGGGCAAGGCCATCCGCGTGGGCTCGGTCGTGGTCCGGGCGCATCTCACGCCCACCCCCAGGCCGTACACCCGCCACAACGAGTGGTGTCTCTTTCACGCGGGCGGCAAATGCCGGGCCTGCATGAAGCGCTGCCCGGCCGGGGCCATCACCGAAAACGGGCACGACAAGGTCAAGTGCAAGACCTACATCCGCTCCGTCACCGCGCCCCACGTGGAGGCGAATCAGCTCGGCTTCCGCGTCAACAGTTGCGGGCTGTGCCAGGTCAGGGTGCCGTGCGAGAGCAGGAACCCGACGGTCAAGCGGGGCGGGTAGAGAACCAAGGCTTGAAGGCCGCTGCGCGGCGGTTGTCGGGTGATTTCGCCTCCGGCGGGCAGCACTAGCTCTTAGGCGAGTCCTCGAGTTTTAGAGATAGCGACAGCAGCGATAGGGTTCGCACCGTTGCATCCCTCTTATGCGCCTTCGGCGCGGAGTTTTTCATTAAAAAAGGCCGATTCCCGTATTGGGAACCGGCCTTTTGTGATCTTTCTGAGAGGTCGGCCTAGTCGTATTCGACGGCCGAGAAGCGCATCAGGGTGTCCCAGTTGTGAATGGCCTCCACGTAGCGGATGGTTCCGGTCTTGCCGCGCATGACCAGGGACGAGGTCTCGGCGCCGTGGCCGTGGTAGGTCACGCCCTTGAGGAAGGTGCCGCCGGAGATGCCGGTGGCCGCGAAGAACAGGTCGTCGGACTTGACCAGGTCGCCCACGGTCAGGACCCGGCGGATGTCCATGCCGAACTCGGCCAGGTTGTTCTTTTCCTTCTGCTTCTGCGGGTCGAGTTTGGCGAACATCTCGCCGCCCATGATGCGGATGGCGATGGCCGAGAGCACGCCCTCGGGGGTGCCGCCGGTGCCCATCATGACGTCCACCTCGCAGCGCGGGTCGATGGCCATCAGCGAACCGGTGATGTCGCCGTCCGTGTGCAGCTGGATGCGCGCGCCCGCCTCGCGGATTTCGGAAATGAGCTTCTTGTGGCGCGGCTTGTCCAGGACGAAGACCACCAGGTCGTCCACGTCCTTGTCCAGGGCGCGGGCGATGAGCTTCAGGTTGTGGCCGGTCGGGGCCTCGATGTCGACCACGTCCTTGGCGTGGGCCGGGACGACCAGCTTCTGCATGTAGTAGCTCGGGCCCGGATCGAACATGGCGCCCGCCGGGGCCACGCCGACCACGGAGATGGCGTTGGGACGGCCGTTGGCCAGCAGGTTGGTGCCCTCCAGCGGGTCCACGGCGATGTCCACCTTGGGACCGGTGCCCAGGCCGAGCTTCTCCCCGGCGTAGAGCATGGGAGCCTCATCCTTCTCGCCTTCGCCGATCTTGATCTGGCCTTCGATCTCCAGGGTGTTGAAGCACAGCCTCATGGCGTCGACCGCCGCCTGGTCGGCTGCGATCTTGTCGCCTTTGCCGAGCCAGCGGGCGCAGGCCAGGGCGGCGGCTTCAGTGACACGGACCAGGTCCAGTGCGAGGTTTTTCTGTGGTGCTTCCATGTGCGTCTCCTAGTATTTCTCCCGGATCATCCGGGCGAAGTTCTCCGGGGTGAACCCGTACTTGTCGGACAGGGTCTTGCCCGGGGCGCTGGCGCCGAAATGGTCGACGCCGAGAACAACGCCGTTCAGGCCGACATATTTGTGCCACAGGGGGGTCCGGCCGGCCTCGGCCGCGGCCCGTGCGGTCACTTCGGGCGGCAATACGTCATTTTTATACGATTCGGGCTGATCGTCAAACAGTTTGGCCGAAGGCATGGATACCACACGAACCTTGCGTTTGAACAGCTTGGCCGTTTCCAGACACAGCGAAACCTCGGAACCGGAGGCCACCAGGATCAAGTCCGGGGTGCCGTCGCAGTCCTTGAGCACGTAGCCGCCCCTGCGCGGACCGTCCAGGATGGCCGGGAACTCGGCCGGGTCCAGAATGGGCAGCCCCTGGCGGGTCAGGAACAGGGTGGAGGGCATCTTTTCCTGCTTCAGCGCGATGTCCAGGCAGACCTTGGTCTCGTTGGCGTCGGCCGGGCGCAGGTCGATGAGACCCGGGATGAGCCGCAGGGAGCTGACGTGCTCGATGGGCTGGTGCGTGGGGCCGTCCTCGCCCACCCAGAAGGAATCGTGGGTGAAGACGTACAGGACCGGCAGCTCCTGCAGGGCGGACATGCGGATGGCGTTGCGGCAGTAGTCCGAAAAGGTCAGGAAGGTGGCCCCGAACGGGAGCAGGCCGCCGTGCAGCTGGATGCCGTTCATGATCGCGGCCATGTTGAACTCGCGCACCCCGAAGGCCAGGTTGCGCGCGCCGTAGCCGTCCACGGCGAAGTCGCCGTACGTGTTGCGGAAATTGGCGGTCTGGTTGGACGGGTCCAGGTCGGCGGAGCCGCCCACCAGGGTGGGCAGGGATTCCATGACCGCGTCCAGGCAGGTGCCCCAGGCCTTGCGGGTGGCCATGGACTCGCCGGGGGTGAACTCGGGCCACTCGATGGACAGCTCGGGCCGGGGTTTGGTCACGTGGCCCCACATCTTAGCGAAGTCCTTGTCGGACAGCTTGCCGTCGACCATGGCCCGCCAGTCGGCCGCGTTCTTGCGCAGCCCGTCGAACCGGGCCCGGTACTCGGCGACGACGTCCCCGGGCACGTAGAAGTCTTCCTCGGGCAGGCCGAGCTTCTTCTTGGTGGCTTTGATCTCGTCGGCCTTGAGCGGCTCGCCGTGGGTCTTGTGGCTGCCCTCCATGGAGGCGCATCCCTTGGCCATGGTGGTGTGGCCGATGATCAGGGTCGGCTTGCCGGTCTCCATCTGGGCGCCCCTGATGGCCTTGCGGATCTCGTCGTGGTTGTGGCCGTCCACTTCCAGGACCTGCCAGCACAGCCCTTCGAAGACCTTGCGGTGGTCGGTGCAGTCCGCCTTGCAGGTCGGCCCGGCCAGCTGGATCTTGTTGGAGTCGTAGAAGACGATCAGCTTGCCCAGATTCCACAGCCCGGCCAGGGCGGCCGCGCCCATGGCGATGGGCTCCTGCAGGTCGCCGTCGGACGAGAGCACGTAGGTGTAGTGGTCCATGACGTCCGCGCCGAGCTTTTCGCGCAGGTACGCCTCGGCCGTGGCAAAGCCCACGGACATGGCCAACCCCTGGCCCAGCGGGCCGGTGGTGGCCTCCACGCCGGGGGTCAGGTGGACCTCGGGATGGCCCGGGGTCAGGGAGCCGAACTGGCGGAAATTCTTGATGTCCTCAATGGAGATGAAGCCGTTCAGATGCAGCAGGCTGTAGAGCAGCATGGATTCGTGCCCGGCAGAGAGGATGAAGCGGTCGCGGTTGAACCACTGGGGGTCGTCGGGATTGAAGTTCAGGAATTCGGAAAAGAGGATGGTGGCATAGTCGGCGGAGGACATGGCCCCGCCCGGATGGCCGGAGTTGGCCTTGGCCACGCCGTCCATGATCAGTCCCTTGACCACGGCGATGGTCTTGTCCGTCTGTGTCATTGGTCGATACCCTTGGTTAGTGAGGTTATTGGGAGACGGTTTCGATGAGGTCGATGCGCCGCTGGTGCCGGTCGCCCTCGAAAGTCGATTCCAGGAAGACCTTGAGGACGCTCAAGGCCAGCCCCTGCCCGGTGACGCGCTCGCCCATGCACAGGCATTTGGCGTCGTTGTGCGCGCGGGCCATGCGGGCGTGAAATTCGTTGGTGCACAGCGCTGCCCGGACGCCCATGCGGTTGGCGGTCATGGTCATGCCCTGGCCCGTGCCGCAGATGAGCACGCCGAGCTTGCCGTCGTCCGCCTTGAGCTTGTTGCAGACCTTGGCCGCGTACAGGGGATAGTCGCAGGAGTCCAGGCAGTCCGGCCCCTCGTCCTCCACGGTGTAGCCCCAGTCGGTCAGGGCCTTGATGAAAACCTGCTTGAGATGATAGCCCCCGTGATCGGAGCCGATGACGATGGTCTTGCTCACTGTTCCCCCCCTTGGGATGCGCCGCCGCCCTCGCGGCGGATGTGCTTCATACGCTCTTCGCGGTCGTTGGCCAGTTCATCCTTCAGGGCGTCGATCTCCTCCTTCAGAAAGGCGATCTGCTTGAGGCAGAGTTCCTTCTCCGCCTTCTTGCCCCGGGGCGCCTCCGCGATACGCCCGAGGATGCCATATTCCCGTTCCAGTTCTTTTTCAAGCCTGCCGACCTCGAACCTCCCGGACAGGGAGCGGACCAGCCATTTCATCTCGGCCAGCCAGGTCTTCAGGCCGAGGATAAAGATGTCCATCACCGTTTCCCGCGGCTGTTCGCTCATTGCTTGTCCTCGTGTATGACGGGGATATCCCCGGTTGTTTCGTCCGTGTACCCGTTGTCCAGCCGGATGGGGACGACGTCTTCGGGCAGTTCCAGGGCCAGGGACCGGGCGGGCCAGGCCGCCAGCATAAGCTCCCGGGACTTTATGTGCAAGACGCCGCGCTCCCCGTTGTCCAGGGACAGGGTCAGCTTGTCGGGCAGGGGAACCCGCCCCTCGGGCGCGTCCTCGAAGCGGTCCACGGTGAAGGCCCATTGCCGGGCGTCCCGCGAGCGCGAGGTCAGCCCCTCCAACCGCACCGGGCGGCCCCAGCGGTCCAGGACGATGCGCCGGGTGAGCCCGCCTGCAAAGGTGAAGGCGTAGTTCCCGCCCTCGGCTTCCGTCTTGGCGTAGCGCCGGGGAGCAAGCCCGGAGAAGTCGCCGGACAGGGCGTGGGCCAGCTCGCTCAGGGAAAAGGGAAAGGGCATGCCCAGCCGGGTGGCTCCGAGCACGGAATTCTTGTGCGCGTAAGCCTTTTGGTCCTCGGGGTAGAATACAAGCAGTCCGGAGTCGTCCTCCCGGATGTGGGCCAGCAGGGTGCCGATGGAGGCGGACACGTCCAGACGCATGGGGCCGTCGAAGTCGCCCCACAGGGAGATCAGGGTCCGGTTGGTCCGCTTGGTCGGTTTGATCCTGGAATAGTACAGGCTGGCCCTCACCCGGACCCCCTCGCCCCCGGGCCGGACGCAGTAGTGCTGCCGGAAGGCGGACCAGGCCGCCTTGGGGGTGTCCAGTTCAAGGCCGGGCGGTATCCTGGTGGCGCAGCCCGAGAGGGCCGCCAGTATCAGGACGGCCGCTGTCGCCGCCGGAACGAGCGTCGATCCGAGGCGGCTCATAATTTCTTCAGCTTCTCCCTGACGGCCTTGGCCTCGGGCGAGTGGTACTTGAGCGCGTAGTTATAGCCCTTGCGCGCCGCCTTGGTCTTGCCCATGGCCGCGGCGATGTCGCCGTAGTGCTCCCAGATGGTCGGGTCCTTGTCGACCACGTCCACGGCGTAGCCGATGTACTCCCACGCCTTTTCCAGGTCCTGCCGCTTGAAGTGGACCCAGGCCACGGAGTCGAGAATGAAGCCGTTTTCCGGGTCGAGCTTGGAGGCCTTGGTCACCAGGACCAGGGCGCGGTCCAGTTCGCGGCCCTCCTCGGCCAGGGTGTAGCCCACGTAGTTGAGCGCGTTGGCGTGGTCGGGGTGGGCCCGGATCACGCCCTCCATCAGGGCCAGGCCCAGGGCGCGGCGGTTGGTGACCTCGTAGATCATGGCCAGTTCGTAGGTCAGCTCGGGGTCGTTCTTGAGGCGCGTCAGCCCCTCCTTGAGGGCGGCCTCGGCCCCTTCGAGGTCGTCCTGGTTCTTCTTCAGCCCGGCTTCGAGGATGTAGAAGATGGAGGCGTTGGGGTAGAGCTTCTTGCCCTGGGCTGCCAGGGCCAGGGCCTCTCCCTCCTTGCCCTGGACGGCCAGCAGCTGGGCCTTGAAGCGCAGGGCGTGGGGATAGAGTCGGTCCGTGTCCTTGACCTCGTCGAGATAGGTCAGGGCCTTGGCCGGGTCGTTCTCGCCCTCGTCGGCGATGACCGCCTTGTAGAAATAGTACTCCGCGGGCACGGTGCCGCCGGTGGTCAGCATGTCCAGGACCGTGGACCCCTGGGCGAAGAACCCGTCGTTGATGAACATGAGCACCGCGTCCAGGATGAAGGACTTGGTCGGCGGGCCGCTAAGCGCCAGCTCCAGGGCCTTGGCCGGGTCGTTCAGCTTGAGATTCAGGTTGATCAGCCGCAGCCGCGCCTCGGGGAAGGAGTCGCTCTGTTCCAGGATGGAGCCGTATATCTGCTCGGCGGACACGTAGTCCTTGGCCAGCTCATACTGGTAGGCCAGCTCGACCATGGCCTCGGTGAACTCCGGGTCCTTGGCCACGGCCTTCTTGAGGTTGGCGATGGCCGACTTGCGCATGCCCAGGTTTCCCTGGACCCGGCCCATGGCGTACAGGGCGTCGGCCGAGCGCTGCTTTTCCGGGATCTGCTTGAGCACGTCCAGGGCCTTGGCGTCCTGGCCCGCGTCCATGAGCATCTGGCCCAGCCGCTCGCGGGCCTCCATGTCCTTGGGGTGGCGGCGCAGGAACCCGTCCATGATGGCGATGGCGTCGTCCGTGCGGTTGTCGGCCACGTAGGAGTTGGCCAGGTACACGGTCAGCAGGCGGTTGTCCGGAAATTTCTCGAGCCCCTCCTTGAGGGCCTCGCGGGACCGGCTGGTGCCCTCGGGGTGGTTCCAGAACATGCCCGCCTTTTCCACGTACAGCTCGGGCGTGGGGGCCTGGGCCAGGACGCGGTCCAGGGCGGCCACGGCCCGGGCGTGGATCTCGTTGACTTCCTTGGAGGTCAGGGTGGACCGCTCGCCCTCCTGGATGTGCTTCTGCAACTGGTGCAGGAGGTCCTGGTAGGTCAGGTAGTCGTAGTCGAGCCGGGCCGACTCGGATATGACCGGCGCGGGCTGGGACTTGGCGCCGGTTCCGGCGGCGCAGCCGGCGACGGCCAGGAGCGCGAGGAGCGCGAAGGCAGCCAGTGCGGTATGTGAGTCAGGCCTTGAGAATCGTTTCATCCGTTCGTCCCGATTGGCGTCGCCGCCGATTAGTCGTGTTCCAGCACCCAGTCTCTGGAGAAATCCTTGACCTTGTCCGTCAGGTGCTCGCGGATCTTGGCCATCAGCCGGGCCTCGATCTGGCGGACGCGCTCCCTGGTGACGCCGTACTCCTCGCCGATCTCCCGCAGGGTCACGGGGTCGTCGGAGAGCAGCCTGCGGTCGAGGATGGCCACTTCCTTGTCGTTCAGGGAGGAGCGTATCTCCCTGATGTTGTCCAGGAGCAGGCCGACGATCTGGTCGTTGGCGATGGATTCTTCCACGCCCGGGGAGAGCGACGGCAGGAAGTCCATCCTGGTGGCGTCGGAATCCTCGCCCAGCGGGGTGTTCAGCGACATGTCGTTCTTGGACAGGCGCTGGTCCATCTCGTCGATCTCGGCCTCGGACACGCCGAGCCGCTCGCTCAGCGCCTCGGTCGAGGGGTCGAACCCCAGGGTCTGGAGGCGCTGGCGCTCCTTGTTCAGGTTGTAGAACAGCTTGCGCTGGGTCTGGGTGGTCCCTATCTTGACCATGCGCCAGTTGTCCATGATGTACTTCAGGATGTACGCCTTGATCCAGAAGGCCGCGTAGTAGGAGAACTTGATCCCCTTTTCCGGGTCGAACTTGGTCACGGCCTTGAGCAGGCCGACGTTGCCCTCCTGGATGAGATCCAGGCCGTTCTGCATCCAGCGGCGCTGGAAGTCCATGGCGATCTTGACCACCAGGCGCAGGTGCGAGGACACCAGCTTGAAGGCCGCGTCCTGGTCGTTGTCCTCCTGGACCCGCTTGGCCAGGGCGTATTCCTCTTCCGGCTCCAGCATGGGGAACCGGGCGATCTCCTTGAGATACAGCTGCAGCGGGTCGCGGATCCGGACCGCCTTGGAGGAAGGGGCGAGGTTCAGCGCCGGGAGCCTGTTCTCCAGCCCTTCGGCCTTGGCCGGGGCGTTGGGGGATATATCGGTGGCGTCGTCGTCAAGATCGTCCTCGTCAAAGCCGTCTTCGTCGAGATCCTCTTCGTCGAAGTCGTCTTCGGTGAAGTCGGTCTCCTCGAGATCGTCCTCGACGATCTCCGGTTCGACCACCGCTGTCGTTTTTTCAGATGTCATTGCTACGTTGGATGCGGCGCAAGGGCGCCCGGTTCAATACAAATATAAGAGCAAGAAAGCCACACTATAGATTTTGTCCGACCTTATCAATGATTTTCAGGCGAGGGCAACTTGTGCAAAACCCTGCGTGCACATGGCCCGCATCCGCCCGGACGGGCCGAGAAAAAAGCTTGATTTCCGGGCGGGCCGCCGCTATATCGAGATATCTTGATATAAGAATACATCGGCCCGCGCGCAAGCCCCGCCCCCGGCGGGGGCTGTCCAGGCCGCATGCCCGATCAGACGGAGGATACCAGTGCCCGATTTCAGGTCAATACTCGACGACGACAGAATCTATTATTTCGACGGCGGCTACGGCACCCTGCTGCAGAGCAGGGGACTGCCCGCCGGGCTCTCGCCCGAGCTCTGGGGACTCAAGGAGCCCGACGTCATCCGCGCCGTGCACCGGGACTATCTCGAGGCCGGGGCGAATATCCTGACCACCAACACCTTCGGCGGGTCCCGGCCCAAGCTCGGCCTGAACGCCGACCCGTACGAACTGAACCGGGCCATGACCGCCATAGCCCGCGAGGTGGCCGGGGACACCGCCTTCGTGGCCGCGTCCATCGGACCCACCGGGCACTTCGTCAAGCCCCTGGGCGAGATGACCTTCCGCGAACTGGTGGACATCTTCAAGGAGCAGATCGAAGGGTGCGTGGCCGGGGGCGCGGACCTGATCCTGGGCGAGACCCATTTCGACCTGGCCGAGGCCAAGGCCGTGGTCGTCGCCGCGCGCCTGGTCTGCGACCTGCCCGTGGCCATTTCCATGACCTTCGAGGGCGAGGCCTCCCTGACCGGCACCTCGCCGCTGACCTTTGTGGACACCATGCAGAACATGGGCGTGGAACTCATCGGCACCAACTGCTCGGCCGGGCCCGAACAGATGCGCAACACCCTGCGCGCCTGGGCCCCGCGCCTTCAGACCCCGACGTTCGCCGAGGCCAACGCGGGCTTGCCCGAGCTGGACGCGGACGGCAACACCGCCTTCCGTCTGCAGCCCGAGCCGTTCGCCGAGCAGGCCGCCCGGTTCGCTGACCTGGGGGCCAAGTTCATCGGCGGCTGCTGCGGGACCACGCCCGACCACATTCGCGCCCTGCGCAACCGGGTGGGCGACGCCGCCTGGAGGCGTCCGCGCAAGACCGACAACGCCCAGCTGGTCCTGACCTCGCGCGCGGTGTCCGTGCCGGTCGGCTTCGACCATCCCGGCGTGATCATCGGCGAGCGCATCAACCCCACGGGCAAGAAGCAGCTCACCGCCGAACTCCAGGAGTCTGTCTTTTCCGAAGCGCACCGCTTCGCCGCCGAGCAGGTGGAGCTGGGCGCGCCGGTGCTCGACGTCAACGTGGGCGCGCCCCTGGTCGACGAGGTCGAGCTGCTGCCCGAACTGATCACCTCCCTGCTGGGCCGGGTGACCACGCCCCTGTCCATCGACTCCAACGATCCGGCGGCCGTGGAGGCCGGGCTGTGGGCCTATCCCGGTTCACCGCTGGTCAACTCCATCTCCGGCGAGCCGGGCAAGATGGAGAGGCTCGGCCCCCTGTGCAAACTCTTCGGCGCGCCGTTCATACTCCTGCCCATCGTGGGCAACAAGCTGCCCGTGACCGCGGCCGAGCGCATCAAGGTCATCGAGGGCCTCCTGGCCCAGGCCGACGCGCTGGGCATCCCGCGCCGCCTGATCATGGTCGACGCCCTGGCCCTGACCGTCTCGTCCAAGCCCGAGGCGGCCCGCCACTCCATGGAGGTCATGCGCCACTGCCGCGACGAGTGGGGCTTGCCCACGACCATCGGCCTGTCCAATATCTCCTTTGGATTGCCGGCCCGCGAGCTGCTCAACTCCACCTTCCTGGCCCTGTCCATGGGCGCGGGGTTGTGCTCGTTCATCGCCAATCCCAACTCCGCGCGCATCCAGGAATCCCTGCACGCCGCCGAGGTCCTGCTCGACCGCGATCCCCAGGCCGCGCGCTACATCGACAAGTTCTCCGGCTGGGTCGGCGGGGGCGGGGCCCAGGCCGCGACCGGTCAGGCCGCCCCGTCCGGGACCGCCTCCATGCCGCCGGTCCAGGCCGCCGTGGTCAAGGGCGACAAGGACAACGTGGTCAGGCTGGTCGAGGCCGAGCTGGATGCGGGCGTGTCCGCCATGGACATCGTCAACGACCTGCTCATCCCCGGTATCCTCGTGGTCGGCGACAAGTACGAGACCAAGGAATACTTCCTGCCGCAGCTGCTTCAGTCCGCCGAGACCATGCAGACCGCCTTCCAGCGCCTCAAGCCGCTGCTCGAGGAGGACGGCGGGACGGGCTCCAGGCCCGTGGTCGTCATGGCCACGGTGGAGGGCGACATCCACGACATCGGCAAGAACATCGTCTGCCTGATGCTCAAGAACTACGGTTTCGAGGTCGTGGACCTGGGCAAGGACGTGCCCGCCGAAAGGATCGTGGACGCGGCCGCCGAACACGACGCGGCCATCATCGGCCTGTCCGCGCTCATGACCACCACCATGGTGCGCATGGAGGACACCGTCAGACTCGTGGCCGAGCGCAATCTTCGCGCAAAAGTCATCATCGGCGGGGCCGTGGTCACCGAAAAGTTCTGCAACGCCATCGGCGCCCACGGCTGGTCCACCGACGCCGTGGCCGCCGTCAAGCTGGCGCAGCGATTGACGCAGTAAACGCCTCCGGCGGCCGGGGAAGGGGAAAGGAAACCCTTTGAAAGGCTTCCTTTCCCCTTCCCCCGGACCCCCATCCCCCTTTCCTTCCCAAACTTTTTGTGGCCGCTTCGCGGGGCAGAGCGCACGAAACGGCCTTTTGCCCAGCCGTGAGGCGAGGCCCCGCCAACCTCCCCACCTGGAGCGATTCGGGTGCGCCGCACCCGACAGCGGCTCTCTCCGCCGCCCAACCGGTCTCGGCATAGGCTTTCGAGAGCCGCTCTTCAAGAAAGTTTCTTGACCAAGGGGGCGGTCAAATGTTTTGAGAGAGGGCCTCTCGCTTCAATTTGGCAATCAACTCTGGTAGAGTGTCCGAAACCCACTCCCGAGGTGCTTCATGAAAAAATTATGGCTCATCATCGCCCTGGCCCTGGGGCTTCTGGCCCTGACCGCCTGTTCGGGCGAATCCGGCGACGACGCCAAGACCGGCGGGGCGGCCATGGCCCCCTCCCACGCGGCGGTCGCCTCCACCGACGGCTCCCATCCCTTCATGGGCGTGGCCGAGCTCGACCAATATCTCAAGGCCAACGCGGGCAGGCCCACCATGCTCTTCTTCTGGGCCACCTGGTGCCCCTCCTGCAAGCAGCAGATTCCCGAGCTGGAGACGCTGCAAAAGGACAAGGGCGGCCAGATCAACCTCGTGGCCCTGTCCGTGGACGAGAGCGAGGGCGCGCTGGAGCGCTACCTGGACAAGCACCCCATGGACGTGCCCGTCTACTGGGGCAACCAGGACCTGGCCCGCGAGTTCCAGGTGGAGGCCATCCCCACCCTGGTCATCTTCGACAAGACCGGCAAAAAGATCTTCTCCCAGGCCGGGGTCTTCCCCGGCTCCATGCTCGGCGCCATGGCCGACAAACTGAACCAGTAGCGAACATGATCCGCAAGGCACGCATAGAAGACGTCAAGGCCATTCACGGGCTGCTCATGCTCACCGACCAGCATGACGGCCTGGTCCTTCCCCGGTCGTTCAGCCAGCTGTATTCGCATCTGCGCGACTTCCTGGTGGTCACGGACGACGAGGGGACCATCATCGGCTGTTGCGCCCTGAACATCATCTGGGACAACCTGGCCGAGATCCGCTCCCTGGTGGTCACCTCGACCCATCGGGGCAAAAACCTCGGCCGCAAGCTGGTCGAGGCCTGCCTGTCCGAGGCGGTCACGCTGGGCATCTACAAGGTCTACACCCTGACCGAGGTGCCCGGCTTCTTCGAGAAGGTCGGCTTCGCGCAGGAGGAGATGGACACCCTGAACCAGAAGATATTCCTGGACTGCCTCAACTGCCCGAGGTTCCCGGACCACTGCAACGAAGTGGCCATGATCATCAACCTGTAATCCCGGACAGCGCAATGGCACACAAACTCACCCCGTTCATCACCGCAGAGCAGATCGCCGGGCGCAACGTGGAACTCGGCCGGGAGATCACCGCGTCCTACTCGGGCGACAAGCCCCTGGTCTGCATCTGCGTGCTCAAGGGCGCGTTCCTCTTCTTCGCGGACATCATCCGCAGGATCGACCGCGAGATCGAGATCGACTTCGTCCGTCTGGCCAGCTACGGCTCGGCCACGTCCCGGTCCGAGGACATCGTCTTTTCCAAGGACCTCGAGATCTCCATCGAGGGCAAGGACGTCCTGGTCATCGAGGATATCGTGGACACCGGCCACTCCATGGATTTCCTGCTCCACGTGCTCAGGCGGAGAAATCCAAAGAGTTTGAAAATTTGTGCGCTTATTGATAAGCATGAGCGACGGGAAAAAGCCGTGACCGTCGATTTCGCCGGTTTCAAGCTGAGCGACGGGTTCATCGTCGGCTATGGCCTGGACTATGACGAGCGGTACAGGGAATTGGGCGGAATCTTCGAACTGTCCAACGAGTCTTAGAGCCAACTAACCGGATTTTCTGGAGATCTTGCTATGATCGTCACCTGCCCGAATTGCGAGACCAGCTACAACCTGCCCGATGAGAAGGTTCCGGCCACCGGGGCCAAGGTCAAGTGCTCCAAGTGCGCGCACGTCTTCAAGGTCGAGGTGCCCCCGGCGGCGCCCGAAGACGAATTCGAGGCCCTGCTCGAGGACGACGGCAGCGACGCGGGCGAGCGGTTCGACGAGACCTTCGACGACGTGGCCGCCGGTGCGGCCGAGGCCGCGGGCCTGGCCGAAAAGGCCGCTCCTCCGGCGGCCGACCCGGCCGACGAGGTCGTGGAGGAGATGTCCGGCGCGGACGATCTCTTCGACGGCGCGGACGAGGAGCCCGAGGCGGAGGAGCCCGGCGAAGACGCTCTCGGCGGGGACGAGGACGACCTGTTCGCCGACTTGGGAGGCGAGCCCGGCGATGACGGCGAGTCCGGCGATCTGTTCGCGGACGAGCCCGACGAGGGCGAGGACTCCGACGACCTGTTCGCCGACGGAGGCGACGAGGACGACGGTGATCTTTTCGAGGACGACGACGAGGCCGAGACCGACGACTCCCGTGCCCTGTTCGAGGCTGACGAGGACGAGGAGCCGGACGCGGACGAGCCCGTGAGCGGCCTGGGCGGCAGCCTGGAGCTCGACGAGGAGCCGGAGCCCGGCGGACGCAAGTCCCTGGGCTGCCTGATCGTCCTGCTCGTCCTGGCGGTGGGCATCGGCGCGGCCATCTATTTCCGGGTCTGGTCCTACGCGGGCGTGGACCTGGCCGACATGCTCAAGAACGTGCCCTTCGTGGGTCAGATGTTCATGGAGAAGACCGGCGGCGACGAGGAGGCGGCTCCGGGCGAGTCCCCGGCCGAGCGCGTGCGCAAGATCGAGCTCAAGAACGTCAAGCAGTACTACGTGGCCAACGAGAAGGTGGGCAACCTGTTCGTGGTCGAGGGCAAGGCGGTCAACAAGTTCTCCAAGCCCAAGGAGCGGATCAAGGTTGAGGTCATCCTCTATGACGCGGCCAACAACGTTCTGACCTCCCAGTCCTTCCTGTGCGGCAACGTGCTCTCCCAGTTCCAGCTCCAGGTGCAGACCGAAAAGGAGATCTCGGACGGCCTGGCCTCGGACGTGGGCATATTGTCCAACAACACCTTCATCCGGCCCGGCGCGTCCACGCCGTTCATGGCCGTGTTCTTCACGCCGCCCGAAGGGGTCAAGGAGTTCATGGTCAAGGTGGTGGACGTGGGCGACCCGCAGTAGGGGAGGCCGAGGGCCGGAAAATGGAAAAACCAGCGGGTGGATGGCGTCATCCACCCGCTTTTTTACCTCCACGGAACAAAAAACGGGATATTTTTCACATTTTCCCTGCGTGTGGTATATAACATGGCGGAACAACGGGCATTATGGCCGATATTGAAAGCGCGAAAAAGACCCGCCATTTCTTAAAAATACGTTGACGGGAATTGACGGCGTGTGCTACTCCTCCTCCACTTGTGAAGGATTGCACGAAATGCCGATACAGGGTTTTTGACAGCCGTGGGCGAGCGTGAAAAACAATCTTCGCGAGGTGCGAACATGCTCTTTTCAAAAGACGATCGAGTGGTGCAGATCACCCAGTTGGGTGGCACCGCCGGAACGATGGGACTGCACATCGTCTCGGCCACCGTCGTCGGCCTGACCATCGGGTATTTCCTGGATGACTATTTCGGGACCGGACCCTGGTTGCTGATGATCTTCTTTTTCCTGGGGATCATCGCCGGGTTCAAGATGATTTTCGAGGATTTCCGACGTCTCCAGAGACGGGAAGAAGCAAGAAAAGCAAGTTCTTTGAAACAGGACGGAGAAGAGAGTGCTGGGCAGGATGAACCAAAGGCTTGAGCGGCTGCTCGTCAGGAGCGGCTTCACCAAACCGGACGTACGCATCGTTGTCCGCAATCAGATTTATGTGTCGCTGGGGACCTCTCTAGTGATCATGCTGGTAACACTTTTTTCCCGGTGGTCCCTGGCCTATCTGGCGGGGGCGGTCATCGCCCTGGTCAACTTCTGGACACTCGCCCGCGTGACCCAGTCGTTGGTGTACGACCAGAAGAGGGGACCATATCTACTGTTTGTCATATTCATGGGAAAAATGACTCTGAGCGGGCTGGCCCTCTGGTGGCTGATCGGAGTCGAACGGGTTCCCCACTGGGGGTTGATAACGGGTCTGGGCACCGTGGTGGTCAACATTACGGCAACGGGCCTGAGTCAGTTGGGGAAGAAATAGCCGAGCTGCTTTAAGGAGGCTTCGATATGGGTTTCGCAGGTGGATTGCCGCATCCTCTCTTGTACATGGACATGCTGAAAGGCATCGGCCACTGGGGCGCGCACGTTGAACAGGCCCTGGGCGTGGAGAGCATAAACCACGTCCTCTACATGTGGCTGGTCATGGCCATCATTCTCGGTCTGGGGCTGATGGTCCGCAGCCGGTTGCAGCTGGTGCCCGGCGGCATGCAGAACGTGTTCGAGACCATCATCGGCGGGCTGGAGGACTTCGTGGTCGCCAACCTGGGCGAGGAAGGCCGCCAGTTCATGCCTCTTCTCATCACGATTTTCCTGTTCATCCTCGGGATGAACTGGATCGGCCTGGTGCCCGGCTGCGACGCGCCCACCGCGAACATCAATACGCCGGCGGCCATGGCCATCATCGTTTTCTGTTTCTACCAGTTCGTGGGCATCAAGAAATGGGGTGCCGGGTACATCAAGCACTTCATGGGCCCGGTCGGCTTTCTGGCCCCGCTGATGCTCATCCTCGAACCCATCTCTCACCTCGCCCGCCCGCTCAGCCTGACGCTCCGTCTCTTCGGCAACATCCGCGGCGAGGAAATCGTCCTGATCCTGATGTTCTTCCTGGCGCCGATCCTCGGCTCCCTGCCGATGTACTTCCTGTTCGTCCTGGCGAAGACCATTCAGGCTTTCATCTTCTTCATGCTGACCATGCTGTACCTGCAGGGTGCCATCGAGCACGCTCACTAGAGGAAGACCGCTTAACTTGGGGAAATGGTCCTTGGACCAAAACAATATTACGATCCATTTTGGAGGATTACATGAAAATCGCTAAGATTCTGTTCACCACCCTGGCTATGGTCCTGGTTGCTTCCGTCGCTTTCGCCGCCGAAGGCGCCGACCCGGTCATGTCCGCCAAGGCTTACGCCACCGCCATCGGCATGGGCATCGCCGCCGGTCTGTGCGGCATCGGCCAGGGCATGGGCGTGAAGGGCGCCTGCGAAGGCATCGCCCGCAACCCCGAAGCCGGTGGCCAGCTGTCCACCACCCTGATCCTGGGCCTGGCCTTCATCGAGTCCCTGGCCATTTACGCCCTGGTCGTCAACCTGATCCTGCTCTTCGTCGTCTAGTTTCAGGTCCACGAAAAGCTTTTGAAGGGGAGGCTTCGGCCTCCCTTTTTCAGCCTCTTTCATGTTAAGAATTTCACATGGCTAGGCCCATCTTGACCGGAAAGAGCACCAAGATATGAAAAGCGAACACATCCCCAAAGCGACCATCGGACGGCTTGCCGTCTACATTCAGGTCCTCGAAAATCTGCTGCGGGACGGCAACGAGGTCATCTCCTCGGAACGCCTGGCCCGGGCCTGCTCGGTCAACTCGTCCCAGATCCGAAAGGATCTTGCTTATTTTGGTGAATTCGGCGTGCGCGGCGTGGGGTACTACGTCCAGGAGCTGATCACCTCCATCAAGCAGTCGCTGGGCATCGACCGGCAGTGGAAGTGCGCCTTGATCGGCGTGGGCAACATGGGCAGCGCGCTGCTCAGGCATCACGATTTCGAAAAGCGCGGGTTCAAGATCTGCGCTGCCTTCGACTGCGATCCGGACAAGATCGGGCTCGAGTTCGAGGGCATGGAGATCGTCTGCCCCACGCACCTCAAGGAGCAGGCCCCCGAACTCAACCTCGAGATCGGCATCATCGCCACGCCGCCGGATCGCGCCCAGCGCGCGGCCAACCACCTGGTGGAGGCCAACATCCGGGGCATCATCAACTTCGCCCCGTCGAGGATCAATGTGCCCAAGCACATCCCGGTGGAGTATGTGGACTTTTTTGACCACCTATACTCCATCGCGTTCCAGATAACCCTCGGCAACGACTAGGTTCGGGATCGCGGGGTTCGGCCCCGCGCCTTTTTTGGAGAGCGCGCCTTTGGCGCGCACTTTGTGCTGTGTGCGGTGCAGGGCGCTTTTTCAGTGCCGGGAGGAAGTTGGGCTCGTCATGTTGCGTAAGAGCGTGCCTGCGGCACGTGAGAGCCGCTGCCGGACGTGAACGTCCGAGCCGTTTCCACCGCGCTTGCACCACAGCGCATTTTTTGCTTCCTTTTTTCTGCGCCAGCAAAAAGGGAAGTCGCCGTAAAGTCGAAACACAATGTTGGGAGGAGAGCCAAAGGCCCGGGCGCGGATGCGCGGACGATTCCCCGAGCTCGTCCCTCTTCCCGCGAGCTTCGAGCCTGGCCCCGGCCAACCGCCGCCAACAAAAAGCCCCGGCAAGCATAAAGCTGGCCGGGGTGTTGCCGTTGGTATCCGGTTCCGGGCTAGGCCTTGAAGCGGTAGCCCACCCCTCGGATGGTCTCGATCCAGGAGGCATAGGGGCCGAGCTTCTGGCGCAGCCTGCGCACATGGGTGTCCACGGTGCGGGAGTAGCCCTCGAAGTGGGTGTCCCAGACCGTGTCGAGCAGATTGTCGCGGGTCTGGACCTTGCCCGCGCCGGACACGAGCACGGTCAGGAGCTTGAACTCCGTGGCCGTGAGCGCGGTCTCCTCGCCGTCGATGGTGATCTGGTGCGCCTCGAAGTCGATGCGCAGCCCCTCGCGCTCCCACAGCTTGGGGGCGTTGGGCTCGGGCGCGCCGTAGCGGCGCAGGATCGCCTTGATGCGCAGGACCAGCTCGCGCGGGGAAAAGGGTTTGACCACGTAGTCGTCGGCCCCGAGTTCCAGGCCCACGATCTTGTCCACCTCCTCGCCCTTGGCGGTGAGCATGATGACCGGGATGCGGGCCATGGCCGGGTCGCCCTTGAGTTGGCGGCAGACCTCCAGGCCATCGGTGCCGGGCATCATCAGGTCGAGCAGGATGATGTCGGGCTTGAAGGCATGGGCCAGGTTGAGGCCGAGTTGGCCGTCCTCGGCGGCGGCCACGTCGAATCCGGCGGCGGTGAGGTTGTATTTCAGCAGTTCACGCGTGTCTCTGTGGTCTTCGACCACCAGGATTTTCTGGGCTGACACTGTTGACTCCTTTCGGTGTGATGGGACTGCTATACCCCATGTCTGTAACAATCAGTGTTACATATGGGCAACAATTTCGCAACTTGGCATCCCCGCGGCATCGTTTCGGAAACGACGAACAGCCGGGAACGGGCCTTCCGGGTAACCGGTTGAATTCATGTGCCAACAATCTCGCGGACGGGCATAAAGCGGATCGCCGGCGCGGCCGATAAGTAGGCATCGACCGGAACCATCAAGCCTTATCGGAGCGCGCCGCATGTATTACCACGGATTCGACAAGAAGTTTCCCTCGGGCAGCAAGTACTGGACCTTGTACGACGACCAGCTCATCGGCATGCTCTTCTCCAAGATCGTGAACAAGACCGTGAGCGTGGAGACGGACGGCGCGAGCCGCGAGGGCATGGTCGACGAAATGGTCCAGAACCTGTTCGACCTCTGCTTCTACATCAACAAGGATTTTCACGACTGCTGACCGCTCCGCGAAACAGGTGTGAACAGCCCGGTTATCCGGGCTTTTTTGTGCCGTCGGAAGGGTAATAATTGACTCCGGCGCGGACTTGGGCAAAAGTCACTACCGTCGGAAGACTCTTGGCGATAGCCTGAACCGGGGGACCCATCCATGCACATGCAATCCAAGCTGACCGCGAGCTACGTCGCCATCGGTCTGATCTGCTGCCTGACTGTCGTATTCATCGCACGGGATATCATCCGGAGCGATTTCAGGGACTATGTACTGCGGGAGGAATTCTCGCTGTTCCGCGCCGATCTGGCGGACTACGCCGCCCGCTACGGCGGCCTGGACCGGGCCATGCACATGGCCCCGTTCAGCACCTTCGCGGCCCCGACCGACCCGACCAGGCGGTGGCAGGGCCAGCCGTTCCGCTTCCTGGTCATGGACCGGGCGGGAGTCGTCCTTTTCCCGGCGGACGGATACAAGGCCGGGGAGACCGTGTCCGGCGAGGTCCTGGCAACGGCGAAGCCCGTGACCGTGGACGGCAAGGTGGTGGCCTTGGCCGCGCACACGGGGCTTGAGCGCATGGTCGCCGAAGACGCGGCCTTTCTGGGCATGGCCGACGCGTCCCTGGCCGTAGGCACGGCGGTCGCGGCCGCGCTCGCCGTGCTCCTGGGCCTGGCCCTGGGGTGGCGGCAGTCCGGTCCGCTCAAGGAAGTGATCCGGTCCTTGCGCGCCCGGTGCGGCATGGAGGGCGAGGATGCCTGCATGACGGTGCCCGCGGACGAGGACCTGGCCGAGCTGGCCGAGGCGTACAACGCCATGCGCGAGGAAGCGGCCCGCTGCCGTTTCGAAATGAACGAGCTGTCCGTGCTCGACCCCCAGACCAACCTGTACAACCGCCGCCATTTCGACGAGCAGGCCCGACAGTTCTTCGAGAGCGCCAAGCGCTACGAACAGCCCATGTCCATCGTGATGGGCGACCTGGATCACTTCCGGGTCCTGAACGAGACCTTCTCCCGCGAGGTCGGGGACATGGTCCTGGAAAAGGTGGCCGAACTGATCGTCGCCAATACCCGCAAGAGCGACGTGGTCGCCCGGTACGGGGGCGAGGAGTTCGTGGTCCTGTTCACCCACACCGCCCGCGACAAGGCGGCCATCGCCTGCGAGAACATCCGCCGCGCCGTGGAGGAATATCCCTGGGGCGAATTCCACTCCGACCTCAAGGTGACCATCTCCATGGGGCTGGCCGACAACGCGGACACGGACAGCGCCGCGTCCATGGTCGCCCGCGCCGACCAGTACCTGTCCGCGGCCAAGGCGGGCGGCAGGAACCAGCTGGCCGGGGCCGAGTAGGCCGGGCCAACTGGGTTTTCGCCGAGAGAAAATCAGGTTTTGAAGGCCGCTTCGCGGCGTTTGTCGGGTGACTTCGCCTTGATTCGCCCCGTCCTGGGGCTCACCCCTTCGGGGCGCCGGGAAGCCCGGCGTCCAAATCCGCTGTCCTACGGATTTGTCGGCGGGCAGCACCAGCTCTTAGGCGAGTCATCGGGCCTTAGAGATAGCGACAGCAGCGATAGGGTTCGCACCCTTGCATCCCGATTATGCGCCTTCGGCGCGCGTACATTCTATTTCAGGCAGAGGGTCACGGCTTTAATGACGTCGGCCACGTCGTCGTCGGTCAGTTTGGCGGACAGCGGCAGGCTCAGGGTCTCGCGGCCCAGTGCCACGGCGTGGGGGGTGTCCTCGAGCTTCCAGCCGTAGCGCTCCCGGTAGTAGGGGTGCTCGGGCACGGCCAGGTAGTGGACGCCCGCGCCGATGTTCTCCTTGGTCAGCCGGACCAGGAACTGGTCGCGGTCCAGCCCGCAGGCCACGGGGTCGATCATCAGGGTGTACAGGTGCCGGGCGTGGCGGGTGCCGGGTTCTTCCGGGGCCGGGGTGCCCACGGGCAGGGCGCGGAACGCCTCCTGGTACATGTCCCAGATCTCGCAGCGGCGCTTGAAATTCTCCTCCACCCGGTTCAGCTGGTGGATGCCGATGGCCGCCTGGATGTCCATCATGTTGTATTTGAACCCGGCGTGGATCACCTGGTAGTGCTTGTATCCCTCGTCCGAGAACCGCTTCCAGGCGTCGGCCGACATGCCGTGCAGGCCGAGCACCTTGATGTCCTGGATGTCCGCCTCGTCGCGGGCGATGACCATGCCGCCCTCGCCGGTGCAGACGTTCTTGGTCACGTAGAACGAGAAGCAGCCGAAATCGCCGAAGGTGCCCGCGTGCCGCCCCTTGTAGGTGGTCTCGATGGCGTGGGCGCAGTCCTCGACCACCTTGAGGCCGTGCTCGCCCGCGATGGCCATGATCGGGTCCATGTCGCAGGACCGGCCCGCGAAGTGCACGGGCAGGATGGCTTTGGTGCGCGGAGTGATCTTTTCGCGGACGCGGTCCGGATCGATGTTCTGGGTGACCGGGTCCACGTCCGCCAGCACCGGCGTGCCCCCGGCGTGGATGATGGCGTTGACCGAGGCGCAAAAGGTCAGCGGGGTGGTGATGACCTCGTCGCCGGGCTCGAGCCCCAGGGCCACCAGGGAGAGGTGCAGGGCGGCCGTGCACGAGTTGCAGGCCGCGGCGTGGGATGCCCCGACATAGGCGGAAAAGTCCTTCTCGAACCGGGCCACCTTGGGGCCGGTGCCGAGCCAGCCGGACCGCATGGAGGCCGCGACCTCGTCTATCTCCTCCTGCTCGATGCGCGGCGCGCCGAAAACCAGAAAATTATCCTTGGAACGAACGGGCATGTCCGTATTCTCCTTGTGTGGGTTGCGTGTGGCGTGGTTTAGCAGATTCCGGCCGGGGGGTAAACGTTGACCGCAACGCCCGACGTCGGTATCCAATACGGGTCGACTCCAAACCTGACAAGAGGCCCCCGTGGATTTTCTCCTTTTCCTCATGGCCGTGGTGCCGTCCGCCGTGCTGCTCTGGCTGTTCGTGTCGAACGACAAGTATCCGGAACCGGCCGGGGCCCTGATCTCGTCCTTTCTTCTCGGTGCGCTCATCGTCCTGGGCATCTACCTGCTCTATCCCTTCCTCGTCCTGGTGGACTCGGGCGTGCCCCCGGACAATCCCTACCTGACGGGCGCGATCCAGGCCTTTCTCCTGGCGGCCCTTCCCGAGGAGGGCTTCAAGCTCATCGTCCTGCGGCGCTACTGCGTCAACCATCCGGCCTTTGACGAGCCCATGGACGGCATCGTCTACGGCGTGACCGTGTCCCTGGGCTTCGCCACGGCCGAAAACCTGCTCTTCGTTCTGGACGGAGGGGTGCACGTGGCCGTGGGCCGGGCGTTCCTGGCCGTGCCGTGCCACGCCATGGTCGGCGCGGTCATGGGTTACCACGTGGGGCTGGCCGCCTTTTCGCGCGGCGAGCGCAGCGGGCTCTACGTCAAGGCGCTGCTGCTGGCCATCCTCTTCCACGGGTTGTACGACTTTGCGCCCCTGATCTTGCGCAACGCCCAGGCCATGGGCATTGCCATCCCCTCGTCCGTGTCGCTGGGCCTGAACGTCCTGTTCGGCGCGGTCATCTTCGTCATGGTCCGGTACGTGGCCGTGCTGACCCGGTCCATGAAGGCCATCCAGCGCGAGCAGGCACCCCCGAGTTTCGGCTTCAGCCGGGTCATGCCCAACCGGGTGCGCAACCCTGACCCGGCCGTGCGGCGCAGCCGGGTCAGGCGGTGGATCAAGGCGTACAAGGACGAGACCGCGCCCATGGACCTGCTCTTCTCCGCCCTGTGCCTGGCGGGCGTGTTCTGCGCCCTGGCCGGAGCGGCCCACATGGGCGCGCCGGAAGACCCGATGTCGCGCATCTCCCTGGCCGTGGCCGTGGTCTTCTTCGTCTACGGCATCGGCTTCGCGGCGCGCGGCATGGGCAAGCTCACGGTCAAGCTCCTCCGGGAGCGGAACGGCCGATGACGATCGGGTGACGTCCGGGCGCGCAGGTTGCGCTTTGGCAGCCCATTGGCTATATAGCTCCCCCGGCCCAATCCCGGGCCGCTGAAACACATCTGATACGAGGTGCCGCAGTGATCAGACCAGATTTCGAAAAGATGAACGGACTTGTGCCCGCCATCGCCCAGGACGCCGAGACCGGCGAGGTCCTGATGATGGCCTACATGAACGAAGCTTCATGGGATAAGACGTTGGAGACCGGCGAGGCCCACTACTGGAGCCGCAGCCGTCAGGAGCTATGGCATAAGGGCGGTACCTCGGGCCATACGCAGAAGGTGAAGTCCATCCGCATTGACTGCGACGACGACACCTTGGTACTTCTGATCGAACAGATCGGCGGCGCGGCCTGCCACAAGGGCTACCGCTCCTGCTTCTACCGCGAACTCAAGGACGGCGTGGTCGGCGAATGCTCGCCCCTCGTCTTCGACCCCAAAGAGGTATATAAGAAATGAGTGAACAATTCCTTCGACTCGGCGTTCCCAAAGGCTCCCTCCAGGACGCCACCCTCAAGCTGTTTGAAAAGGCCGGTTGGAAGATCAAGCTGCACGAGCGCAACTACTTTCCGGATATCGACGACGACCGCATCAAGTGCTCCCTGGCCCGCGCCCAGGAGATGTCCATGTACGTGGAGAACGGCACCTTCGACGTCGGCCTGACCGGCATGGACTGGATCCGCGAGAACAAGTCCGACGTGGTCGTGGTCGACGACCTGATCTACTCCAAGGTCAGCAACCGCAAGGCCCGCTGGGTCCTGTGCGTGCGCGGCGACTCCCCGTACAAGCGGCCCGAGGACCTGGACGGCAAGAAGATCTCCACCGAGCTGATGGGCTTCACCAAGGAGTACTTCGAGTCCCAGGGCATCAACGTGGACGTCTCCTTTTCCTGGGGCACCACCGAGGCCAAGGTGGTCGAGGGGCTGTGCGACGGCATCGTCGAGATCACCGAGACCGGCACGACCATCAAGGCCAACGGCCTGCGGATCATCGCCGAGCTGATGCAGACCAACACCCAGATCATCGCCAACAAGGACGCCTGGGCCGACCCCAAGAAGCGCCAGCTCATCGAGGAGATCAACATGCTCCTGCAGGGCGCCCTGCGCGCCGGCAAGATGGTCGGGCTGAAGATGAACCTGCCCAAGGACAAGCTGGCCGAGCTCAACGGCACGCTCCCGTCCCTCAACTCCCCCACCGTGGCCGAGCTCCAGGACCCCAACTGGCTGTCCGTCGAGGTCATGGTCGAGGAAAAGATCGTCCGCGAACTGATCCCCAGGCTGGTCGGCTTCGGCGCCGAGGGCATCATCGAGTATCCGCTCAACAAGGTCATTTAAACGGACTGCCCCTGTTTTTGAAAGAACGGGCCGGGGGAAGCGTTGCTTCTCCCGGCCTTTTTTTATTGTCCGCGCATCCGCGTTCGGGCTTTGGGCTGTTCTCCTTACTGTGTGTTTCGCCTTTACGGCGACTTCCTTTTTTGCTGGCGCAGAAAAAAGGAAGCAAAAACTGCGCTGTGGTGCGAACGCGGCGGAAGCGGACCCAAGAGCCCGTAGGCGGCTCTCGCTGGCCGGATCGAAGGTCTGCTGCGCAGACGCGATCCGGCCGACGCTTCGCCGCCGGAGACGGGCTCTAGGGGCCGCTTCCGATTACCGCCCTGCGTAAGAGAGGATTGGGTTGTCGCCTATAGCCCGGCGTAAGGCTTGGCAGGAATTCCTTCCTGTGTCCCCTGGAGCGAATCGGATGCTTTGTCCGACAGCGGATTTCTATCGTCATGCACCGAGGCACGCATAACCGAGCCCCACCACCACTCTTTCCTTCACCCAAACGAGCCCTTGATCGGGGGATTAGAAGCTGACGGTGAGGGGCGGCGGCTCTTCGATTCAGAGCGAGCGTAGCGAGCCTTGAATCGGGAGCCGACCCGAATCAGCTTCTTATCCCCCGATCTCCGGGCGGCCGTCCCACACTCCAAGGCCCTTTTTCCCGTCTATTTTTTGGGGCCAGCAAAAAAATGGACCCCGCCGGGAGGGCATGGAGCATCGTGCAGGGGCGAAGCCCCGCACAGCGGCTCCCGCGCCGCAGGCGCGTTCTTCTCCTCCTTTTCGCCCAAGGTCAGGAAGCGGCCGCCTTCCCCCGCTTCCTGACCTTGAGATTCATGAACTCCACGAACAGGGAGAAGGCCATGGCGAAGTAGATGTAGCCCCGGTCGATGTGCTTGTGCATGCCCTCGGCCATGAGGAAGATGCCGACCAGCAGGAGGAAGGAGAAGGCGAGCATCTGCACCGTGGGGTGGGCGGACACGAACCTGGAGACCGGCCCGGCGAACAGCAGCATCACCGCCACGGCAATGACGATGGCCGCGATCATGACCGTCAGGTGCTGGGCCATGCCCACGGCGGTGATGACCGAATCCAGCGAGAAGACCATGTCCAGGAGCACGATCTGGACGATGGCTCCCGCGTAGGAGTGCGCGGCCCGGGCCGCGCCCCCGCCCGTGGGCGGCCCTTCGAGCTTGTCGTGGATTTCGTGGGTGGCCTTGGCCAGCAGGAACAGGCCGCCGGTCAGCAGGACCACGTCCCGGCCCGAGACCGCATGGCCGAACACGGTGAACAGCGGGGCGGTCAACCCCATGATCGCCGAAATGGCCAGCAGCAGGGCGATGCGGGTGACCATGGCCAGGCCGATGCCCAGCCGCCGGGCCGTGTCCCGCGAGGCCTCGGGCAGCTTGTTGGTGACCACCACCACGAAGACGATGTTGTCGATGCCGAGCACGATCTCGAGCCCGGCCAGGGTGACCAGGGCGATGAGGTTTTCCAGGGTCCACAATCCTTCGAACATGACGCTCCCTCGGTCGGGGTTACTGTGGCTTTATTGGTTTGGTTTCCCGGGAGGATAAATCAGGAATTGAAGGCCGCTTCGCGGCGTTTCACTGGTGATTCCGCCTTGATTCGCCCCGTCCTGGGGCTCACCCCTTCGGGGCGCCGGGAAGCCCGGCGTCCAAATCCGCTGTCCTACGGATTTGTCGGTGGGCAGCACTGGCTTTTAGGCGAGTCCTCGAGCCCTAGAGATAGCGACAGCAGCGATAGGGCTCGACCCCTTGCATCCCTTTCTTGCGCCTTCGGCGCGTCTCTTTTCAATGGTGACACTATGAGGAATGCCGGGCGTGAAATCAATCGGCCTGGGTTGCTTCGGCCGCGTACAGGCCGACCCAGCCGTCCATGAAGGTCCGTTCCAGCCGCGCGGACAGACCGGCATGGGCCAGGAGGGGGACCGCGCCGCCGCCCGCCATATACTCCAGGAAGCGGGCGTGGTGGCCGCGCCCGGCCAGCCGCTCCACCAGGCGGATGGCCCGGCCCGTGAGCCAGGATTGGCCCGGCCCGGTGGGCAGGTAGTCGGCGATAAGGATCGGGCCGCCCGGCCGGACCACGCGGCGCGCCTCGGCCAGGATGGCGCGGGCCGTGTGAAGCGGCTTTTCGTGCAGGGCGAAGCTGATGGCCGCGCCGTCAAAATCGTCGTCGGGCAGGGGCAGGGCGCTGGCGTCGGCCAGGATGTATTCCGCGCCGGGCCGCCTGGCGCGGGCCACGGCGAGCATATGCGGCGACAGGTCCGCTCCGGTCACGGCCAGGCCGCGCTCCAACGCCTGCCCGGCCAGCAGGCCGGTGCCGCAGCACAGGTCCAGGACGGTCCGGGCGGTCCGGGCCAGACGTTCGGCCATGGCTCGATGGATGGGGCGCAGGGGGCGGCCCACAAGCGGATCGTAGAGTCGTGCGATGCGGCCGTATTCATCCATGGATCAGGGCGTGTCGGACTTGAGGATGTGCCGGATGCGCTCCTCGGACAGCCCGTATTTCCTGAATATGGCCGCCAGTTCGCCGGACGCGGCCATTTCCGCCATGCGTTTGTCGAAGATGTCGCGCAGGCGGTACCCCTCGGCATTGGGGGCGAAGACCGGGACCACGTCCAAGCTCATGAACCGGGAGAAGCCGAACTCGGTCAGGGGCAGGCCGGTCTCCCGGATGGCATCCTTGAGCATGCTTTCCTCGCCCACGACGTACCGCGCGTGCCCCCGGTCGAGCATGTGGATGGCCGAGGTCCGGTCGTAGGTGGTCTGCGGCCGGATGGGCACGGGCAGCAGCTGCTGGAAGTCGAAGCCGTACAGGTGGGCGACCTTCTGGTTCGTCAGGTCCTTGATTCCGGAGAATCCGTCGGCGGCGATATAGGCCACGGACAGGTCGCAGGCGGCGATCACGGACCGTGCGGGAGCGGCCCGTTTTGTCTCGCCCTTGCTGGACAGGCTGCACTGGATGCGTCCCTCGGCCAAGTCGCCCCGGGCGCGCAGGTAGGGCATGTCCTTGTAGACCAGGTCGTACCCGGCCGGGGCCAGCGCGGCCCGGAGCACTTCGGTGACGTACCCGGAGTCGTCGGCGCTGACCGCATAGCCTGCCTCCGGCATGCCGAAGACGCAGACGGGCACCGCGTCCCAGTTGTCCGCAGCCGCGTCGGAAACAGGGGCCGCGCCGGCCGCGGCGAGCCGCGCGGCCAGGAACAGGGCGAACAGGGCGCCGGTGAATATCCGCAGAGGGTTCATGGGCATGATTTATAGCATCCCCGAAGAAGCAAGTCACCCCCTTGTCCGGTGCCGGATCGGACCAAGGCGGGGGGATTGGACGGCCCTTCGGCAATCATGCTACCCAAGGGAAATCACAGGGGGAAAGCATGAAATTCACCGGGGTCAATCTGCTCGATGAACTGGAACGGCGGGAGATGGCGGACCTGCGCGCGGTCTTCCGCGGGCGGTCCGTGGCCAAGGGCGAGGTCGTGTTCCGGCCGGACGGGGCCGAGGACCTGGTCTTCGTGGTGGCCAAGGGCAGGGTGCGGGTCTACCTGGCCTACGAGGACAAGGAGTTCACCCTGGCCATCCTCAATCCCGGCGACCCCTACTCCACGCACTCCGGGTGCTACATCCAGGCCCTGGAGGACGGCGAGCTGCTGGTCACGGACGTGCGCTCGGTCAAGCGCTGCATGGCCGAGATTCCGCTCTTCACCCGGACCATGGTCCGCGTCCTGGGCCACATCCTGCGCAATTCCTTTTCCATCATCGGCGGCCTGGCCTTCAAGGACATCTACAACCGGCTCATGGACTACATCCTGAGCGAGGCGCGGAGTTCGGGCACGCCCGAGGGCGGCGGCCGGCTGCTCAGCCTGAACCTGACCATCGAGCAGCTCTCCCAGCTTATGGGGGCAACCCGCCAGACCGTGTCGACCCTGCTCAACGACATGGAGCGGGCCGGGCTGATGGAAAAGCGCGGGCGCGGCGTCTATTTCATCCCCGACCTGGACGCTCTGGCCAAGGCGGCCGGGGATGACCCGAAGTGATCTAATCGAACCAGTTGGTTATGCGCTCATAGACCGGCCCGCTGACGACGAGTTCGCCGCCCGCCGGGAAATCTCCTCTCCAGAAGCGGGCCCTGGTGTTGATCGCCCGGAGAACGTCCCTGGCCTTTTTTTCCGATATGTCGAGCTCGCCCACGATGTCGGCGACCGTGAAGGTGAAGGGGGTGCCGTCGGAATAGCCTTGCCGCATGAAGTCCAGAGCCCCTTTGATGTCGTGGTGTTTCGCCATTGTCTTTCTCTCCTCGGTACGATTTGTAAGGTGATGTCCGTTCGTCGCGTTTCCCCTGCCGATATTTTTAAACCCAGCCTAAGTCACTTGGGGCAATGTGTCACCTTTGAACTCGCGGATTTCCGCGAATTGATCCGTCCGGATCCGTGCGCGTCGCTTTTCGCGTGAACGATTTTCCACATATTCACACCTGGGCGCCCGAATTGGCTCGTTTTCGGCTCGATTTTTAAAAAATCATCCTCGGAACCCCCTTTTTCGACGTCATTTTTTCACTGAACCCGGGTTTTCCGCCTGTTTTGTCGGACATCCGACATACAGGATCGCGTTGATCTGGTAGGCTAAAATCCACTATCGGCATCACCAATTGTACGGCCGGGGGGTTGCTTCAATCAGACCCGGCAAAAAGGGATAGGAGGTACATTTTGGCCAAAGAACCGAGACCTATTGAAGAACTGTCTATTTGGGACGACGCCAAGGCCATGCTGAAAAAAGCCCGCGCCGAAGGCATCCAGACCGTGCACGACCGGCTGGACCGGCAGACCCCGCACTGCAAATTCTGCGAGTTGGGCACCACCTGCCGCAACTGTACCATGGGCCCCTGCCGGGTCAGCGAGAAGAACCCGCTCGGTGTGTGCGGGGCCGATGCGGACGTCATCGTGGCCCGCAACTTCGGCCGGTTCGTGGCCGGCGGCGCGGCCGGGCACTCGGACCACGGCCGCGACCTCATCGAGGTCCTGGAGGCCATCGTCGAAGGCGAGACCTCGGACTACAAGATCACCGAGGAGAACAAGCTGCGCGCCATCGCCGGTGAGGTCGGCATCAAGACCGACGGCCGCCCGACCATGGATGTGGCCCGCGACGTCATGGAGTGCTTCTTCGCGGACTTCGGCTCGCGCAAGAAGGAGGTCTCCTTCCTGTCGCGCGTGCCAAAGGTGCGCAAGGACAAGTGGGCCGGGCTCAAGATGATCCCGCGCGGCGTGGACCGCGAGATCGCGGAGATGATGCACCGCACCCACATGGGCTGCGACAACGACGCGCCCAACACCATGATCCACGCGGCCCGCACGGCCCTGGCCGACGGCTGGGGCGGGTCCATGATCGGCACCGAACTGTCCGACGTCATCTTCGGCGTGCCCACGCCCAAGATGTCCACGGCCAACCTGGGCGTCATCAAGGCCGACAAGGTCAACCTCCTGGTCCACGGGCACAACCCCGTGGTCTCCGAGATGATCCTGGCCGCGGCCCGCGACCCCGAGCTGCTCGCCCGGGCCAAGGAACTGGGCGCGACCGGCATCAACGTGGCCGGGCTGTGCTGCACCGGCAACGAACTGCTCATGCGCCAGGGCATCCCCATGGCGGGCAATCACCTGATGACCGAGCTGGCCATCATCACCGGCGCGGTCGAGGCCATCGTGGTCGACTACCAGTGCATCATGCCGTCGCTGGTTCAGGTCTCCGGCTGCTACCACACCAAGTTCATCGACACCGCAAACAAGGCGCGCTTCTCCGGGGCCATCCACTTCGACTTCCAGCCCAAGACCGCCATGAAGCAGGCCAGGGAGATCGTGTCCATCGCGGTGGAGGCCTTTGCCCAGCGCGACGCGGGCCGGGTGGACATCCCCTGCGAGCCCGTCGAGATCATGACCGGCTTCTCCAACGAGGCGGTCACCGCCGCCCTGGGCGGCTCCCTGGATCCGCTGGTCCAGGCCATCGCCGCGGGCGACATCCGGGGCGCGGTCGGCATCGTGGGCTGCAACAACCCCAAGATCAAACAGGATTCCCTGAACGTGAAGCTCGCCGAAGAGCTGATCAAGAAGGACATCCTCGTGCTCGTCACCGGCTGCGTGACCACGGCCGCGGGCAAGGCCGGACTGCTCGTGCCCGACGCCATCGAAAAGGCCGGGCCGGGCCTGAAAAAGGTCTGCGGAGCCCTCGGCATCCCGCCGGTCCTGCACTACGGCTCCTGCGTGGACAACGCCCGCATCCTGCAGCTCTGCGCGGCCCTGGCCAACGCCCTGAACGTGGACATCTCGGACCTGCCCGTGGGCGCCTCCTCGCCCGAATGGTACTCCGAGAAGGCCGCCGCCATCGGCCTCTACGCCGTGGCCTCGGGCATCTACACCCACCTCGGCCATCCGCCGAACATCCTCGGCTCGGAAACGGTCACCAACCTGGCCGTGTCCGGACTCGAAGACCTGGTCGGCGCGACCTTCTTCATCGAAGGGGATATGGTCAAGGCGGCCGACATGTTCGACGAACGCATCAAAACCAAACGCAAGGCCCTCGGCCTGAGCGAGTAGGGGATGCCTCCGGCGGCCAGAGGGGAAACTTTTGAAAAAGTTTCCCCTCTGGACTCCCCTTCAAAACTTTTTGTATGCGCATCCGCGCGTGCGGAGGGTTGAGGTGGGGGAGTGCCGGGGTTCCCGACTTCTTGCTGCATCGTCAAGACGAAAGGATTCGTTGCCGCTTCCGTACACCCCTCGTGAAGCGACACAAAAAAGTTTGGAAAGGAGAGGGGATGGGGGGTCCGGGGGAAGGGGAGAGGGAAACTTTTCCAAAAGTTTCCCTCTCCCCTTCCCCCGGCCGCCGGAGGCATCTTCCATGAAAATAGCGTTTGCGGGCAAGGGTGGCGTGGGCAAGACCTCGTTGTGCGCGTGGGTGGCGGACTGGCTGGCCCGCAGCGGCAAAAACGTCTGGCTGGTGGACGCGGACACGGCGTTGTCGCTGGGCCAGGCCTCGGGGCTGGACGCGGACGCGCTGCCCGAGCCGCTGGTTTTGCGCGGCGACCTGGTGCGCGAGCGAATCCACGAGGGCGGATTTTTGAATCTCAACCCCGAGGTGGGCGACCTGCCCGAGGAACTGGCCGTGGACGTGCCGCTGGGCGGCGAGCCGCTGCCGGGCGTGGAGCCGGGACGCAAGCGGCTGATCGTCATGGGCGCGGTGACCAATGCGGGCGGCGGGTGCGCGTGCGACGCCAACGCGTTGTTGAAGGCGCTGCTGGCGCACATCGTCATGGACCGCGACGAGTGGGTCCTGGTGGACCTGGAGGCGGGCGTGGAGCATCTGGGACGCGGCACCGTGGCCCACGTGGACGGGCTGGTGGTGGTCTCCGAGCCGTCCATGCGCAGCCTGAGGACCGGAGCCGAGGTGGGCCGCATGGCCGCCGACCTGGGGCTGGACAACCAGGTGCTGGTGCTCAACCGCTATACGGGCGGTGAGCCGCCGCAGTTGGACGGCCTGCCCGAATGGCGGATGTCCGTGCCGGTGCTGGACGGACTGGCCGAGCGTCAGATGACGGACGCCTCCGTGCTCGGCCTGCCCGAAAGCGCCCTGCTGGACGGGCTGGCCCGCGCCCTGCTGGACGGGCTGGCCGCGAGGGAGCGGGGCGAAACGGGCGGCAACTGATAACTAATACCGTAAGTACTGTATCTTTCCGGTGATTTATAATTGCATCCGTCTATCCAAAAGCGCATTTTCATGCGCAAGGGTAGGGGGTTGCTTGGCAATGACGCGTGTCCGGGAGGTGGCTGATGGGATGGAAGGACTGTAAACTCTATTTAAAGTTTGGTATTGGTTTCGGTTCGGTCTTGTTGCTGCTGCTGGTGCTGGGGGGCTGGGCGCTGTTCGGCATCAACGGCATTGTCGGCAATGCCAAGGAGGTCATTACCGGCAACAAGTTGCGGGGGAATTTTACCCAGAAGGTGGTGGACCACCTCAAGTGGTCGGAAAAGGTCAACGAGTTGCTGACCAATTCCCAGGTCAACGAACTGCACGTCCAGACCGACCCGCACCAATGCGCCTTCGGCAAGTGGTTTTACAGCGACGCCCGGACCGATGCCGAGAAACTGGTTCCCGGCCTGAAGCCGCTCATGGCCGAGATCGAAAAGTATCACAACACATTGCATGAATCGGCGGTGGAGATAGGCGAGAAATATGCCCCGGCGGATGTGGCGCTGGGGTCTTTTTTGCGCGACAAGAAGCTCGACCACCTGCGTTGGATGGGCAAGGTCAAGGATGCGCTTATCGATCCCGCGAGCACAAGCACCGGGGTGCAGACCGACCCGCACCAGTGCGCGTTCGGCAAATGGCTCTACTCCGACGAGACGGCCAGGCGGATGAAGGACGATCCCGGGTTCGGGGCCCTGGTCCAGAAGATTTTCGAGCCGCACCGTTCCCTGCACGAATCCGCCGCCGAGATCGACACCGAGCTGGCCTCGGGCGAACGGGCCAAGGCCCAGGAATGGTACCGGGACATCACCGCGCCGTTGGGCGAGGAGACCCTGGCGGCCATCGACGGGGTGCTCGGCCTGAACGACGCCCGAATCAAGGGGTATGAGGCGGCCAAGGCGGTCTACGCCGGGGTCACGGTGCCCGCCCTGAACAAGGTCCAGGAGCTGCTGAACAAGAGCATGGACCTCATTTCCGCGAACATCATGACCGATGAGGAGATGCTCCAGAAGGCGGCCAGCACGCGCCTGGGCGTCATGATCTTCGGCGTCGTCTCCGTGCTGGTCGGCGTGCTCCTGGCCTGGCTCATCGCCCGGGGGATAATCGGGCCGCTGCGCAAGGGCATGGACTTCGCCCGGATCGTGTCCACCGGCGATCTGACCGCCTCGGTGGACCTGGACCAGAGCGACGAGGTCGGCCAGTTGGCCAAGGCCCTGACCGGCATGGCCGACCGGCTGAACCAGGTCGTGGCCGACGTGAACGGGGCCACGGACAGCGTGTCCGCGGGCAGTGAAGAACTGTCCGCCTCGGCCCAGTCCCTGTCCCAGTCCGTGGTGGAGCAGTCCGCGTCCATCGAGCAGATTTCCGCGTCCATGGAGGAAATGAGCGCCGGGGTGCGGACCACTGCGCAATCCGCCAAGGAGACCGAGACCATCGCCTCCAAGGCCGCCGAAGGGGCCAAGGAGAGCGGCCTGGCCGTGGAAGAGGCCATGGAAGCGCTCAGATCCATCGCCGAGCGGATCACCATCATTCAGGAAATAGCCCGCCAGACCAATCTGCTCGCGCTCAACGCGGCCATCGAGGCGGCCCGGGCCGGCGAGCATGGCAAGGGTTTCGCGGTGGTCGCGGCCGAGGTCCGCAAGCTGGCCGAGCGCAGCGGCAAGGCGGCCGAGGAGATCGGCGACCTGTCTTCGGCCTCCATGGGCGTGGCCGACAAGGCGGGCCGGATGCTCGACGAACTGGTGCCGCAGATCGGGCGCACGGCCGAGCTGATTCAGGAGATCGCCTCCAGCTCCGTGGAGCAGGAAAAGGGCGTGACCGAGATCGGCAAGGCGATTACCCAACTGGACGACGTGGTTCAGGGCAACGCCTCGGCCTCGGAGGAGATGGCCTCCACCAGCGAGGAGCTGTCCGGCCAGGCCCAGATGCTGGCCGAGGCCATGACCTTCTTCAAGGTGGCCTCCGGCGGGGGCCGGACCACGGTGGTGGCCCGGCGGTCCGCGGCCAGGTCCCTGCCCGCCGCACCGGCCAAGGCCGGGCGCGGCCAAGCCAAGGACTCCGGTCTCGCCCTGGACATGGGCGACGATGAGGATTTCGAAAAGTTCTGATCACGACCTGGGCCGGCGGGAACGCGAACAGGCGGGACGGGGCCGCTTCGGGGTGTACGCTCCGGGGCGGCCCCGTTTCCGTTCAGGCCCGGCGGGTCGCGCTCCCCCAGTCCGTCCGGGCCATGCGTCTCGGAATGGTTTTCGTTATAATTGTACTTTGGAGGGCAAGTCCCGTATAAGTTCGAAGGATACCCGTATGTCGGGAACGAAGAAACGAGACGCAACTTCCGGGGGAATCTTGCACACCAAGTCCACATCGCTCCCCTTCAAGGCCACCCTGGCCGCCGTTGTGTTCCTCGGGCTGTATCTGGCCAGCCTCAGGAACTATCTCCTCTTCCATACCATGGTTGAGATGTTCTCCATCGTGGTCGCCTTCGGCATCTTCACCATCGGCTGGAACTCGCGCTATTACATCAAGAGCAACTACCTGCTCTTCCTGGCCATCGCCTACCTGTTCATCGCCTTTCTCGATCTGCTGCACACCATGTCCTACAAGGGCATGGGCATTTTCACCGACTACGACTACTATGCCAACCAGGTGTGGATCGCCACGCGCTACATGGAGAGCCTCTCCCTGCTGGCCGCCTTCTGGTTTCTGAAGGAGAGCCGGGCCGTGAACGCGGTCCGGGTGTTCTCGGCCTATTTCGCCCTGACCGCCGTGATCGTGGCCGTCGTCTTCTGGTGGAGGATCTTTCCGGTCTGCTTTGTGGACGGAATCGGGCTGACCCCGTTCAAAAAGAACAGCGAGTACGTCATCTGCCTGATCCTCGGGGCGGCCACCTGGCTGCTCTTCCGCATGCGCGACCGGTTCGATCCGGTGGTCCACCGCTGGCTGGTCTGGTCCCTGGTGTTCACCATCTGCTCGGAGCTGGCCTTCACCTTCTACATCAGCAACTACGGCTTTTCGAACCTGGTGGGCCACTACTTCAAGCTCTTTTCCTTCTATTTCATCTACCGGGCCCTGGTGGCCACGGGCATCACCGCCCCGCACGCGGTGCTCTTCCGCGCCCTGCAGGACTCGGAGACCAAATTTCGGGGACTGGTGGAAAGTTCGCGGGACCTCATCTGGGAGGTGGACGAGGCCTTGCGCTACACCTACGTCAGCCCTCTGGCTCCGGACATCCTCGGCTACGCCCCGGAGGAGATGCTCGGCCGGACGCCCTTCGACTTCATGCCCCCCGGCCAGGCCGGGGCCGCGCGCGAGGCGTTCCGCGAGGCGGCCGTGAGCGGGGCGCCGGTGCACCGCGAAAACACCGTCCTGAGCACCAAGGGACGGGAGGTCGTCATGGAGACGCGCGGCGTGGCGATCCTGGACGCCGACGGCCGGGTGGCCGGATACCGGGGGGTGGACCGGGACGTGACCGGGCGCAAGCACCGCGAGCTTGAACTCAGGCAGCTTCAGCGGGCCGTGGAGAGCAGCCCCATCGGTATCGTCATCACCTCCACCGGCGGGATCATCGAATACGGCAACCCGGTCTTCTTCGGGCGGCGGGAGATCACCGGCGTGGACGCCCTGGGCCGGGACATCGCCGGTTTTTTGGGTGACGGCGCGCAGGATCCGGCGGTGCGCGGGGTCGGCGAGGCCATGCGCGCGGGCCGCCTGTGGCGGGGAGACCTGGCCCGCCGCAATTACCGGGGGGACCTGGTCTGGGAGCAGGTCATGATCGCGCCCGTGACCGACCGGCAGGGCACGCTGGTCAATTTCGTGGCCACCTTCGAGGACATCACCGACCGCAAGGTCCTCGAGAAGCTCAAGGAGGACGTGGAGCAGATCATGCGCCACGACCTCAAGAGCCCGCTCAACGGGATCATCGGCATTCCCCAGCTGCTCATCGAGGAGGGGAACCTGTCCGAGCAGCAGGTCGAATTGGTGCAGTTGGTCGAGAGCACGGGATACCGGATTCTGGGCATGGTCGATCACTCCCTGGACCTGTTCAAGATGGAGACCGGGGTCTACGAATACATCCCGGTCGAGGTGGACGTCGCGGAGGTCGTCGAGGCGGTCCTCAAGGACCACGCAAGTCCGGCCAGGAGCAAGAACATCGCTTTCAATCTGTTCGTGGAGCGGGCGGCCTGCGGAGCGGACGGCCTCATCCTGTCGGACAAGGACCTGCTCTACCGCATGCTTTCCAACTTCGTGGCCAATGCGGTGGATGCCTCGCCCGTCGGCGGCGCCGTGGACGTCAGCCTCGAGGGAGTCCCGTGCCGGGTCATCCGCATCCGCAACCGGGGGGCGGTCCCGGCGGAGATCCGCGACCAGTTCTTCGAGAAATACAAGACCTGGGGCAAGAAGCGCGGCACCGGGCTCGGCACCTACTCCTCCAAGCTCATGGCCGACGCCATGGGCTACGGGCTGCATCTCGACACCTCGGACGAGGACGACGTCACGGTCATCTCCATCCTTTTGTCCGGGGCGTGATCCCGTTCGCCGACTTCCCCGTTTTTTTCCGATTGGCCGTGACAAGGCCGCGTCTTGGGCCTACCATGACGGGAAGGGCGTCTTCCGGCCCGGGCCGGACCGCGTTCACGCAGGCACGACAGCAACCCCACAGGACATACCGGAGGAATCATGGCCAACGCATTCGATACATTCACGTTGAAGGACATCACCTTGAGAAACCGCATCGTGGTCCCGCCCATGTGCCAGTATCAGGCCGTGGACGGGGTGCCCAACCAGTGGCACGAGATCCACTATCCGTCCATGGCCCGGGGCGGGGCCGGGCTGGTCATCGTGGAGGCCACGGCGGTCTCGCCCGAGGGGCGCATCTCGCCGGGCTGCACAGGGCTGTGGAACGAGACCCAGGCCGGGAAGATGGCCGGGATCGCGGCGGGCATCAAGCGGGCCGGTGCCGTGCCCGGCATCCAGATCGGCCACGCGGGCCGCAAGGCGAGCGCCAACGTGCCGTGGCAGGGCGACGACCACATGGCCGAGGACGACCCCAGGGCGTGGCAGACCATCTCCCCGTCGGCCGTCCCCTTCGGGGCCAACCTGCCGCGCGTGCCCAGGGAGATGACGCTTGAGGACATCAAGCGCGTCCAGGACGACTTCGTCGGCGCGGCGCGGCGCGCCCGGGATGCCGGGTTCGAATGGCTGGAACTGCACTTCGCCCACGGCTACCTGGCCCAGAGCTTTCTGTCCGTGCACGCCAACAGGCGCACGGACGGCTATGGCGGCGACCTGGCCGGGCGCGGCCGGTTCATGCGCGAGACCCTGGCCGCCGTGCGCGAGGTCTGGCCCGAACGGCTGCCCCTGGCCGTCCGCCTCGGGGTCATCGAGTTCGACGGCCGCGACGAGGAGACGGTCGCGGACGCGGTCAGCCTGACCAGGGATTTCAAGTCCCTCGGCCTGGACCTGCTCGACGCGAGCCTGGGCTTCACCACCCCGGAGGCGAACATCCCCTGGGGACCGGCCTTGGTCGTGCCCTATGCGGCGCGCATCCGCAAGGAGGCCGGCATTCCGGTGTCCGCGGCCTGGAACGTGGACACCCCGGAGATCATCCGCGACGTCCTGGCCGACGAGCGGCTGGACCTGGTCATGCTCGGCCACCGCCACCTGTCCAACCCGCATTATCCCTACACCCTGGCCAAGGCCTATGGCATCGAGAATCCCGGCTGGAAGACCCTGCCCGAATCCTACGCCCACTGGTTGGACCGCTACAAGGCCAGCGACGAGCGCTAGGCCCGCATCGAACGGACGGCGACGACGCCCCGGAAGAGGAATCCTCCGGGGCGTTTTTGCGTTCCGGGCCGGGGGAAAACGTATGTCACGGATGCGTTATAATAATAGCTGTAAATTTCCGGTTCAGGTATTACGGCTGTGTATGAAAGTAGGGTGTGGCATCGGCCCTGCGGGGGCCGATGGTAGTTCGTCAAACAAACTAGGTGGGGATATGCAGTTCAAGTCCATCAAGACAAAGATCGTGGTCATGGCCGGAGGGTGTCTCCTGGCCACCGTCGTGGTGCTGGTCGGCATCCAGATGATTTCACAGTCGCGCTCCGAGCGGTTCGTCGGCGAAAAGGTCAACGAGCTCATCGAGGAGCAGACGCGGCAGAGCCTGACGGCCGTGGCCCAGCGCGAGGCCGGGACCATCAGCCGGACGCTGAACATCAACCTGGACACCGCCAGGACCATTGCCGACGCGTTCAATGCGGTCCGGAAGGACTCGGGCGCGGGGGCGACCTTTGACCTGCGCACGGCGTTCAACGATATTTTGCTCAGGGTGCTGGAGAATAATCCGGAATTCCTGGGTACCTACAGCGCGTGGGAGCCCGGCGCCCTGGACGGCCAGGACTCCGCCCACGCCGGGAACAAGGCCACGGGCCACGATGACACCGGGCGGTTCGTCCCCTACTGGAACCGGGACGAGAACGGCCGCATCGCGCGTCAGGCCCTGGTCGGGTACGAGGACGCGTCCACCCACCCCAACGGGGTGACCAAGGGCGGCTGGTACCTGTTCCCCCGCGAGCGGCACAAGGAGAACATCCTTGATCCCTTCCCCTACATCGTCCAGGGCCGTCAGGAGTGGCTGACCACCATGTCCGCCCCGATCATGCTCGATGGGAAGTTCCTGGGCATCGCCGGCACCGACCTGCGGCTCAAGTTCATCCAGCAGCTCAGCGAGAAGGTGGCCAAGTCCCTGTACGACGGGGCGGCCCGCGTGCAGGTCATCAGCTATCTCGGCATCATGGTCGCGGACAGCAAGAACCCCGACGCGGTGGGCAAGCCCTTCAAGGACGTCTTTGACGGCGACTGGAAGAAGATCGTGGACAGCATCCAGGGCGGCAAGTCCTACGCCGACATGGCGCCGGGCAAGGAGACGGTCGACATCAGCGCCCCGATCGAGTTGGGCCGCACCGGGACGCCGTGGGGCATCCTGATCGAGGTTCCCCGCAGCGTGGTCTTTGCCGACGCCGAGCAGCTCGCCAAGGTCATGGCCGACAATTCGCGGCAGAACGCGGTCCTCGGCGTGAGCGCGGGAGCGGGTATCGTGGTCCTGGCCTGCCTGGTCCTCTGGTTCCTGGCCAACGGTCTGGTCGCGCCGGTGCGCAAGGCCGTGGCCTTTGCCGAAAAGATCGCGGGCGGCGACTTCGTGGACAACCGCATCGACGTCAAGCAGAAGGACGAGATCGGAGCCCTTTCCCGAACCCTGAAGGAGATGGCCGAGAGGCTCAAGGACGTGGTCATGGACGTCAAGTCCGCCTCGGAGAGCGTGGCGGCGGGCAGCACCGAACTGTCGTCCTCGTCCCAGGCCGTGTCCCAGGGGGCTACCGAGCAGGCCGCGTCCATCGAGGAGATCACCTCGTCCATGGAGGAGATGACCTCGAACATCGCCCAGAACGCCCAGAACGCCCAGGAGACCGACACCCTGGCCACCAAGGCGGCGGACGACGCGCGGGTCAGTGGCGAGGCCGTGGAAAAGACCGTGGTGTCCATGCGCAGCATCGCCGAGAAGATATCCATCGTCGAGGAGATCGCCCGACAGACCAACCTGTTGGCCCTGAACGCGGCCATCGAGGCGGCCCGGGCGGGCGAACACGGCAAGGGGTTCGCGGTCGTGGCCGCCGAGGTCCGCAAGCTGGCCGAGCGCAGCGGCACGGCCGCCGCCGAGATCAGCGAGCTGTCCAGCAGCAGTGTGGAGGTAGCGGAAAAGGCGGGCGGGATGCTCAAGTTGCTGGTCCCGGACATCGAGAAGACCGCCATGCTGGTCCAGGAGATCACCGCGGCCAGCAACGAGCAGAACGCGGGCGCGACCCAGATCAACCAGGCCATCGCCCAGCTCGACAACGTCATCCAGCAGAACGCCTCGGCGTCCGAGGAGATGGCCTCCACCTGCGAGGAGCTGGCCGGTCAGGGGCAGCATCTGCAGGAGGTCATGGCCTTCTTCCACGTGGACGGCGGCGGGGCCCGCTACGGTTCCACCACCAAGGTGGTCAAGCGGAAGCCCGCGCCCGCCCTCGCCCCGGGCAAGCCGGCCCCGGTCAAGCCCCAGGGGCTGGCTCTGGAAATGGACATGGACGACCAGGAAGACTTCGAGCGCTTCTAGCCGTCCGGGCAATCAATCAGATAGGAAAGGCGGGGCCGCGCGGCTCCGCCTTTTTTCGTTCCCGCTTGCGGTTCACTCCCGGTCCTCCAGGTAGCGCTCCGCGTCCTGGGCCGGGGGAGAGCCGAACATCCGCGTGTATTCACGGCTGAACTGGGAGGGACTCTCGTAGCCCACGTGGTAGGCGGCCTCGGCCGCGCCCTTCTGCTCGGCGACCATGAACCGCCGGGCCTCGATCAGCCGGAGCTGCTTCTGGAACTGGATGGGCGTCAGCGTGGTGATCTTCTTGAACCACTGGTGCAGTCCGGACACGCTCATCTCGGCGATGTCCGCCAATTCGTTGATGCGCAGCGGCTCGCGGAACCGCCGGTTGATGTGGGCGATGACCTTGCCGACCTTCTGCAGGCTCCCCTCCTGCATGGCCAGGTGCGCGATGTGCCGCCCGTGGCCGGACTTGAGCAGCCGGTAGCAGACCTCCCGGATGTACATGGGAGCCAGGAAACCGGCGTCCTCGGGCGCGTCCAGGAGCCGGGCCAGGCGCAGCAGGGGCTCGCCCAGGGCGTCGTCCATGGTCTCCACGAACAGGGACCGGGCGGCCTGCCCGGAGCCGCTCGGGGGAATGTTCCCGGCCAGGAATATCTCCCCGGCCATGGTCAGGTCGATGTCCATCTGCAGGCAGAGGTACGGGCGCTCGGGCGAGGCCTGGGTGACCATGCCGATGATCGGCATGGTCACCGGGATGGTCATGTAGTCGCCCGTGCCGCAGGCGTAAAGATCGTGGCCGTAGGTTATGGCCTTGGCGCCCTGGACCACCAGGCAGATGCACGGGTTGTAGACCTCGGGCAGATGCTCGTCCGGCCTGTCGATGCGCACGCAGGACACCCCCTGGATCGGGGTCTGGTTCAGGTTTCTGTTCGGGGTGTGGCGCGAAACGATGTCCGCCAGCGCGTTGAGAGCCGGGCCGTTCATATCCTTATCCTCATGCGCCGCCGCGGAGCGGCGCTCGATTATTCTTCGCCGTGTATTATCAGGCAATAGGCGTGGACTATTGGGTATTCAAGTATTCCCGATAATCCGTAGTGTCAACATCCGTGACGGACGGACGGAATGACCGGAAGCCAACGCATGCCGTCGAGCGTCGAGCAACTCTCCTGACTGAAAACGGAGATCGTTCCGCGTCGCGGTCGGCAGGCTCACAGTGAAGATTTATATTTTTTGACAACCAGACCACATCACCAAGGAGGAATCCATGGCAAGTTTCATCATCCCCCGCGAGACCTATTTCGGCTCGGGCGTCGTCGCCCAGCTCGGCAAGCTGAAGGGCGAGAAGGCCACCATCGTCATCGGTGGCGGCTCCATCAAGAAGAACGGCGGCCTGGCCCGTATCGAGGCCGAGCTTCGCGGCGCGGGCATCGATACCCAGGTCATCGAGGGGGTCGAGTCCGATCCCACCATCCAGACCGTGCTGGCCGGGGTGGAGCGCATGCGCGAGTTCGGCCCGGACCTGATCGTGGGCGTGGGCGGCGGTTCGCCCATCGACGCGGCCAAGGCCATGTGGCTGTTCTACGAGCAGCCGGACATGACCCTCGAGAAGGCCGCCGTGCCGTTCTCGCTGCCGACCCTGCGGCGCAAGGCCCGGTTCGTGGCCGTGTCCACCACCAGCGGCACGGGCACCGAGGTCACCTCGTTTTCGGTCATCACCGACGGCGAGACGGGCATCAAGTACCCCATCGCGGACTACAACCTGACCCCGGACGTGGCCATCGTGGACACCGACCTGTCCGCCGACCTGCCCTCGAGGCTGGTGGCCCACACCGGCATGGACGCCCTGACCCATTCCATCGAGGCCTACGTGTCCAACGTGTCCAACGATCTGACCGACGCCCTGGCCATCAAATCCATCGAGATGATCGACCAGTATATCAAGCCCTCCTACTACGGGGACACGGAGGCGCGCGGCAAGATGCACATCGCCCAGTGCCTGGCCGGGATGTCGTTCTCCAACGCCATCCTGGGCATCGTGCACAGCATGGCCCACAAGAGCGGCAGCATCCTCGACCTGCCCCACGGCTGCGCCAACGCCATCTTCCTGCCCCACGTCATCGCCTACAACGCGGCGGAGGCCCCGGCCAAGTACGCCGAGATCGCCGACCGCCTGGGCCTTGCGGGCGACACCGACCAGGAAAAGGCCACTGCCCTGGCCGCTCACATCGAGACCATGAACAAGGCCCTGGACATCCCGTCCACCCTGGCCGAATTCGGCGTGGACGAGGCGTTCTTCAAGGAAAACCTCGAACGCATGGCCGAAGGCGCCGTGGCCGACCCCTGCACCGGCACCAACCCCCGCTGCATCGACAAGGAAGCCATGCGCACCCTCTTCGAACTGGCCTACTACGGCAAGTAGGCGCGACCGCAACCACAATATGAAAAGGGAGGAGCCTGAGGGCTCCTCCCTTTTTCGTGCGCGGACAGCCGCTTGTATCGGAACTCTTGAATTGATACGGGGGTGGGAATAGCTGACCGGAAGGCCCGGAGAGTTCGGGGGGAATAGTATTGTGTTCCCAGATTTCCGGACATTTCACTAGAGTGACATCTGAAGCTGAAAAATGGAGACATCTTCCTAATGAAAGATCAACAACTATTATATTGGGAAGTCGTAAGGTGTCATTCCTGATTCCGCGAAGGTGAAGTTGAAACCGAGTCCCCAACGCAGGGGCGCTGGAGGGGGTATGGGCTTTTCCGTGTGCGTCAGAAACTTGATGCTGGTCTTAATGGCCGTAGTAGCGATTGTGGGATGTGCAAGAGGGGTTTATCCAGTTGATAATCATAAAAATTATGTGTGTCGAACTGAAGAATCCTGTGCAAGGACAAAAAATGTGCTGTTTGGGGTGGTGTTCGAAAGCCCAACGGAAATGGAATACTATCTTTGTAAGGATCGTGCGAATAATGCAAGAAAGAGTAAACATCTCAACCGATCAGAGTATAATGATTGTATAGTAAATTGTATGAAGCAAAGGGGATACGATTACGTCGGTCGAGAAGCGCCCCGTTCTTTATTTTAGCTGATGCCTCTGTAGGCTTCCCCTTATCGAGCTGATGCGTGAACGGTGCGCGAAATATAAGTCGAGATAACCACCCGCTCCGATCCCGCCAGTTTGGAAAGCCTCAACCACGACCCCGCCCAGGCGCAGGATATTCCCGAGGACGAGAAGACCTCGACTGTGCACGCTCGGGAATTATGTGCCCGAAGTGCCGCATAATGGGCGCAAACACACGGAAGGTTGAAGACCAAAAACATAAGGATTCAGGCAATCGCCTGAATCCTTATGTTTTGGGTGCGCCAGGTAGGATTCGAACCCACGGCATTCGGCTTAGAAGGGCGATATTAACATATTGAATTTATGAGATAAAATATAAAACCGTACTGAAATAGCGGTTGTTTTTAGTTGGTTTGGTGAGTTTTGACTACTTTTGACTACCAGGCATTCAACTGAGGGGCGCAAAATTGGCGCAAGTTGTGCCGGATAAACGGGTGGAAGTGGCGATAACTCCTTTGGTTGTTCAGGTGTGCCTTTATCGGTTGGACTCAATACCTTATTTTGTTTTGAACTGACCCCATACTTCTATCAAGCGGAATTCTTTGAGGGATAGACTCTTTTCTAACCTTACGCCGGATAATACCTGATTTTCGCGTAGACCTACCGTACGCGAGATGCAGGCGGCCGCCGGGGAAGGCTAGGCCAAGTCATTCAAGCATATGTTTCGCGATTCGAGCTTGCCGCGATGGCTTTGCTTGCGTCATCAGCGCGCAGCCAACGGCGATACTGGTGTGCGTTCGGGCAAACAGCCTTGGTTGTCGTGTGCGGTGAAACGCACAGTCCATGTGCGAATCAAACGCAGTGTAATTGTTAAAATACATTGATTTCGACTGGATATTCTAATTCTGATTGCTTGGTACGCTTCTTGTTCCTCTGGGGAGACGATGTCCTTTCGGACTTTGAATTCACCATTGGGGAAAGAGGAACATGCTACACACATTCAGATTACTGGTCCTGACCTTGGCCGTTTTGTCCGCCCTCCCGGGCGCGGGCCTGGCCGCAACCGATCCGAACGGCCTGTCGCCGTCTCCGGACATGACCTTTCTCCCGCACCTGGCGGGGCTGCGGAACAAGGTCTACAAGAACCAACTGGGACAGAAGAAGAGCCTGTCCGAGGCCATCGTGCTGCGCGGCAGCGAGATCGCGGACGGCAGGGCCACCATCCAGCCGGGCGGTCTGTTCTATGTTTCCGAGACCTCTCATGACGCCGCGCCCTTTCGGCGCGACCCGTTCCTGCTGCTGGGCGAGCACGCCTACCTGGTGGGCCTGAAGACGGCCAAGCTCACGTTCAGGGACGTGGCCCTCAAGAAGGGTGACCGCACGCCTCTGGGCGACACCGGCTACCGCCTCTGGTTCGACTATTCCACCGACCATTTCGACAAGCCCTACGGCGAGTTCGCCGTGATTTCGCCTTCGGGCGGCTTTCCCCTCGAGTTCCCCATCTCCACCACCCATGCCAAGCGCGAGGAGGTTCGGGACATTCATCTCAAGGAAGGGATCAACCCGCAGCTGGACAAGTTCTATCTGGACAACACCTACTATTTCGGGGCCAGCAAGTACGTGGCCAAAAAGGTCGGCTTCGACGACGCCGAATTCGAGTCCATCGAATTCCCGTCCATCAGCGAGGCGACCTTCTCCCTGCAGCGGCCCCTCATCCTCGAGGTGCGCCAGGAGGACTACCGTTTCTATCTGAACAAGCGCATCTACGCCTTCCGCCGCCCGGACGGCTTCCTGGTCCGGGTGACCGACTTTTCAGGCGGCCACGTGTACGCCGAGAAGCTGGTCAAGCCGACCACGGCCCAGGAGTACAAGACGCGCATGGATGAGCAGGACAAATACAACCTGACCATCCCCGAACTGAACATCCGGGTGGAGATCGTCATGGATCCCGCCTTCCTGAAGGATTCCGACTTCGTGCCCTGGGCCACCTCCAAGGCGCACGGCTATTCCTCGGGCAACTTCTCCTTCGTGGTCTACCGCGACCTGGTCACCGTGAAGAACGGCCAGCCCTGGCCGCTGGACAGCCGCTACAAGGTGGTGCTGGAGCCCAATCTGGAGACCGGCATGCTCCACCGCGTGCTGCTGGAAAACAACGAGACCATCACCCTGGACAACGCCCACGACGCCTACGACGGGCCGGTCAAATACTCCGACGTCTACAACCGGCACGCCTTCAAGGTCGTGGCCAACGGCTTCGACAAGGACGTGGTCCGCAACCTGTACGTGCGCGACTACTATTTCATGCGCACGGACAACATGGTCATGTGGCCCAAGGAGGGCAACCGCAACCTCGACTTCTTCCTGGGCTCGTCCCCGGTGCTGGAGCCGATCATCGAGCGTTCCTTCCTGACCCGCCTGGCCGATTCCTCCTACGGAACCGTGGTCGAGGAGTCCAAGTTCACTTCCTATCCCAAGGCGATCTCCGACGCCTCCTTCTACGAGCCGGATCATACCGCGCCCTTCGTGCCCCGGCTCAAGGGGCTGATGCGCAAGCTGTCCCGCAACCGCAAGGCGGAACGGCTGCTGTCCGCCGAGGCCATCGTCATCCGGGGCTCCTACGTGGACTACCGCAACAACCGGATCGTCATTCCGCCGGCGGGCCTGTGCTACACCTCGCGCAACGCGCGCAACATCCGCACCCTGGCCGGCGAGAGCTTCTTCCTGCTCGGCAAGCGCGCCTATCTGACCACGTTCACCTCCGGCACCTTCGTGCGCAAGGACTTCAACCTGGACTTCTGGAAGAACCAGCCCATGGGCGACGGCAACCTGATGTACTGGCAGGACGAACTGCTCGGCGTGCGCAACAAGGCGTTGCGCTACACCGGCATGTCCTACCTGGACGACCGTCCCGTGGCCTCGCTCTCCCTGATGAAGTATTCCGGCAACCGCTGGGGATCGCACTTCTATCTTGCCCAGGGGTTGGACCAGTCCGAGGAGGCGGGCAACCGCTACTACTTCCCTGAGGTCTTCTCCGAGGGCGGGACCTACATCCAGCCTGAATACATCGGTTCCAACTACGTGAAGATCAAGGAGTTCGGCACCCCGTCCCTGCAAAGCATCAGCTACACCTACAACAAGCCCAAAGGCGTGGCCATGGGCGCGGGCGATACCGCCAAGCTGGGTAAGTTCACCCTGCGCTGCAACGGGGTGGACGCCAAGGCGGGCACCGTGGACCTGACCCTGCTGGACAAGTCGGGCAAGGTCGTGGCCGCCAAGGTCGTCGGCCCCCTGAACGCTGAGGCCGAGAAGCTCCTGCCCCAGGACATGGTCGTGGCACGCAGGATGCAGTTCAAGGTCGGTTCGGTCCTGGCCGAGATGGACGTCAAGGACCCGTTCAAGGACGGCAAGGCCAATCTCTGGACCTACACCGGCATCCAGGAGCTGGAGCGCGACACCCCGTTCGAGTTCGACCCGCGCTTCGTGGTTCGTCCCGACGTCTGCGGTCACTGCTATCAGCTCAACGAGGTCCTGATGGACAACCCCGAGCCGATCATCCTGGACAAGGATCATCCGGTCTACGAGGGCCCCAAGAACGCCCAGGGCGAGCCCCTGTTCAAGATCGTCATCGACAGCTTCGACGGTGAGATGGTCCAGGCCTGGCACCTTGAGACCGAGTACAAGGGCGAAGTCGACAGGACCGACAACCTCGCCTTCCGTCCGCGCAACAACGTGGACGTGCTGGTCGGCGTCAACGGCACCATCGAGGGCTTCCTGCGCCTGTCCATGCTGCCTCGCCTGGGCTTCATGGATCACTGGCGCGTCGGCTCCAAGGCCCCGCACGACAAGCTGAGCGGCTCCGTGAACACCGGCGGCTCCGCCCATATCCGCCGCTAACGGGCGCAAGCTATCACGAGGAAAACAATGAATACCGATACCATGGCAATAAACTATGAGCTGGGCCGGAAGTCCTGGTTCAGCTCGCTGTACGGCCTGAAGGCGGTCCTGCCCGGCTTCCTGGCAATGTTCTTCATCGCCATCTTCAGCAACAACCTGGCGGGCGTGCCCAACCCGTTCACCCTGGCGAACCTGTTCGCCTGGCTGGACGGCGTGATCGGGCCCCTGCACCACCAGTCCTTCTTCCAGATCATGAACTCCAACTTCGTCTGGAATCCGCTGCTGGTCGGGCTGATCATCGGCAACGTCTTCGGCGTGCCGGACTGCTGGAAACGCGGCCTGTCCTACATTCACATGCTGATGCCCCTGGGCATCATCATGCTGGCCCCGCACTTCATGATCGGCCACGCCTTCAAGCTCGGCGTGACCCCGATCCTGATCTGCACCGTGTTCCTGTTCCTGACGGCCACGGTCACCCTGTGGGTCTCCCGGCTGCTCAAGCTCGACGACCGGCACGGCTCGATCATCGCGGGCGGCCTGTCCACCGGCGATCCGCACGTCTGCGCCATCCTCATGCCGCTGATCAAGGCCAAGGGCAGCCAGGTGGTGCACTCCACGGCCTGCGTCATCGTCTTCGGCCTGATCGCCATGAACCTGGTGCCCGTGCTCGGCGAGTGGATCGGCCTCCCGGCCAAGTACATCGGCCTGGCCTCGGTGGTCGGCGTGGGCAACAACGCCCAGGCCGTGTACGCCGGGTTCGGGAGCGGCTACGAGGCCGGGCGCTACGTGGGCTGGTTCGACGTGGCCCGCCACGTGATCATGCCCGCCGGCTTCCTGTACGTCTTCGTGGTCATGTTCATCCGCAAGCTGCGCAATCCCCGGGGTGAGAACGTGCACGCCACCGGGGCGATCAAGACCTTCCCCCTGTGGCTCGCCGTGTTCGTCTTCCTGTGGATCCTGGCCTGCCTGCACGTCTTCAAGCAGCCCGCGGCCCACGCGATCTTCGAGATGGTCAAGTGGGACTTCTCCCTGGCCGCGGCCGCGCTCGGCCTGTCCCTGTCCTTCCGCGAGATCGCCGGGCATGGCTTCAAGGGCTTCCTGGTCACCTGCATATCCGGCCTGGTGCGCATCGTCCTGCTGCTGGCCGCCATCCTGATCTGCATCAAAACCGGGCTGCTGCCCGCCTAGGGAGGGAACGATGAGCAAGAATCGATTCACCACCGACGACAAGGGATTCGACTACATGGCCAACAACGGCGTGGAGGAGCAGGACCGGGATACCCTGGGCATCCTTTTCGCCGTGGCCGTCATGGCCGTGATCACCGTCAGCCAGTACCTCGGAATGCTCTAGGAGGAGATCATGCACGGCATCTACTACGTCATCCTGCCCGTGTTCGCGGCGCTGCTGGTCCTGCTGACCATCGCCGCCCTGTACATGGGCGTGTTCAAGGCCCATCGCGAGTCCGCCTCCATGGGCAAAAAGGCCATTTCCGGAATCGCCAGCGGCGTCCTGTCCTGCCTGGTCTGGTTCTTCATGTACAGCCATCACTATCTTGGCTGGTAAACCGCAAGGAGAAATTCAATGAAAAAATGCATCATCGCCCTGACCCTCTTGTTGACCCTGGCCCTGTGCGCGGCCCCTGCCTTCGCGGCCGACAACAGCGGCAAGATCAACCTCAACGTGGCCACCGTGGAACAGCTTCAGGCCATCGACGGCATCAGCCCCGAACTGGCCAAGAAGATCGTGGACCAGCGCGAGGAGAACGGCGAGTTCGTGGACATGTCCGAACTGCTGGATATCGACGGTGTGGACAACGCGCTGCTGCGCAAGCTCGGCGACTTCATCTACATCGAAGCGGCGTCGGATTGTAACTGCTAGGGAGGGGACGATGAACCGCCTTCTGCTCTTCCTCGCCGCCGCCTGCTTCGTGGTTTCGTTCATGGCGGCGGCCGCCCGGGCCGACCTGTTCGGCGATTACGTCGGATACATGGCCTGCCAGGACTGCCACGCCGACAAGGTGGAGGGGTGGAAGACCACCCCCCACGGCAACGCCTTTGCCGACCTCAAACAGCAGGGCGAGGAGAAACAGTCCGTGCCCGGCTGCGTCAAATGTCATGTGGTGGCCATGGACGCCGACGGCGGGTTCATCGACATGGACCTGACCCCGGAACTCAAGGACGTGCAGTGCGAGTCCTGCCACGGCCCCGGCCGGGCGCACGTGGAATCCCAGAATCCCAAGGACATCGTCGGCCATCCCGATGAGGCTGTCTGCCGGACCTGCCACACCGAGGGCCAGGACAAGAACTTCGACTACAAGGTGAAGTCCCGTTTTGTGCACGGGACCAAATAGAGAACATCAGTGAAACGAGACCATTGCCCCGGTGGAGCCCGTCCAGGCCTGCGGCCTGGCGGGCACCGCCCAGGCGGTTGCCGCGTAAATCGGACTGAACAACCATAGACAGGGACGATCCGCCTCCCCGTACCGTCCGCACACGACATGCGCTCCAGCGCAGGGTGTGAAAACCGACAAGGATTCGACCATGAAATTGCGCACCATTGTTCTGACTCTTACCGTTGTCCTTTGTCTGGCCGGGTCCGCCTGGGCGGGCCAGTTGAAGATCAGCGACACGCAGGTCCACTTCGGCAACATGAAGGAAGGGCCCAATGCCGAGAAGACCGTCACCCTGACCAACGTCTCGGACAGCAACGCCGTGGTGGCCAACGTCTCCACCAGCTGCGCCTGCACCACCACCCAGCTGGACAAGACGGAACTGGCCCCCGGCGAGACCGCCTCCATGGTCATCACCTACCATACATTCAAGTATCCCGGTAAGTTCGACAAGACAGTCCACGTGTTCACCGGCGCGGATGGCAAGACCGAGGATGTCATCCACATCCTGGGCTACGTGGATCCCATCCCCATGGGCGTCATGGAAGTGGAGCCGCGCAAGGTCGACGTGGGCGAACTGGCGGCCGGGAAGACGAACACGGTTCCGCTCAAGGTGGCCAACACGGGCGACGCCCCCATGAAGGTCACGGCCGTGAAGTCGCAGAAGTTCGGGAAGACCTACTGGCAGGGCGAGAAGACCATACCCGCCGGCCAGTCGGCCACCCTGGACCTGGCCGTCGCGCCCGGCGGGCAGGGCCGGTTCCTGGATATCGTCATGATCTTTTCCGATGCCAGGAACGACATCGGCAAGGGCTACAAGACCGTCCTGCTCGGCACGGTCAAATAAACCGCTCGGGCCTGACGGCCCAGGCAACCGTTTCAGCAACCTCCCTCTCCACTTGCCCCTCCGGCCGTTTCCGGCCGGAGGGGCAGTAACGGCATGAAGGTCCGGGAGCGGACGGGGAAAAAACGCGTGCAACATCCTGAAATCGATATCTCGACACGAGAGCTGGTTGAATCCGACATTTCAACCGGCAGCCTCTACCGAACCTCCCCCGGCACTCCTCCTGCCGGGGGAAACCGGGTGAAAATTATGCCTGACACGGCCATGATGGCGTGTCGGGCCGCTTTGATATAGGGTCGCGCCATGTTTCGACGCAGCGCAATGCATATCGTTTCCTTTGGGTTCTTCTTCCTCCTCTTCACAGGGACTGGCCTGTGCCGTGAGAAGATCCGGGTCGCCGCCAGGATCATGTCCCCGCCGTTCTCCTTCCTGGTCGCCAAGGACGGGAGGAAGGTCGTTCGCGGTTATTCCGTGGACGAAATGGTTCTGCTCGCGCAGATCATGAACGTCGACCTGGAGTTCAAACCCCTGCACGACCTGGCCGTTCGCAAGAGCATGCTTAGGGACGGGACCGTGGACATCCTGGGCCACGATTCCCAAAAACTGGCCGAGGAGTTGGGGGCCGAGTTCATTCCCATCGGCATCAGCCTGAGGCACCACCTTTACGTCAACGAGAATTGCCATTCCGTGACCTGCCTTCGCGATCTCGGCACGAAAAAGGTGGTGGCCATCTCCGCCGGTCCTTACAGTCCCGAAACCAAGCTGGAAGGCGACGTCCTGTGGCTGACCTCTCCGCTGGAGGCCCTGACCATGGTCAGCCAGGGGGCCATGGACGTGTTTGTGGCTCCCTCCGAGCGGGTGGCCGACGATATTATCGACCGCTATCAGATACCGAACATCGTCAAGAAGGGCGTTGTGCTTGGCGAAACCCCGCTGGGCATCATCATCACTGGAGCCAAGCCGGAACTGGCCCAAAAGGTCAGGAAGGCCTTTTCGCACCTGCAGGAGGTCGGGCTCACGGCGCAGTTGCGCGACAAGTGGTTCGGCAAGCCGACCATCGCCGACGACATCAGGGTGTACGCCAAGTACGTGGCCATCGGTTCGAGCGTGGCCGGGGTGGTCTTCATCGTCATCGTGGTCTGGAACGTGCTGCTTAAGCGCCGGGTCGAGGAGGTCACGGGGGACCTGAAGCGCACGGAGCAGCGCTACAGGGACTTGATCGAATCCTCGCCGGACATGATTTTTCTGGTCAACGAAGAGGGGGATATCCTGCACGCCAACGAACGGGCCAGGACGTTTCTCCTGTTCCCCAAAGGCGAGGTGCCCGCCCTCCAGCAGCTGGTCACCCGGGAGTACCGGGACGAGATCGGCGCCTTTCTGACCAAGGTGTACCATGACGGCTGCGACAAGCTCGACCTGCAGATGCTCGGCGTTTCCGCGCAACCCATGGAAGTGGAGGTGGCCGGGCGCATCATCCAGGGAGGGTCCCAGGAGGGCGTGCTGGCCTGCCTGTTCGCCCGCAACGTCACCGAGCGCAACCGCATGGAGGAGGAACTCATCCAGTCTGAGCGGCTGGGCATCATCGGCAAGATGGCCGCCAGCCTGGCGCACGAGATCAACAACCCCCTGGGCATCATCCAGGCCAATGCCGAGGACTTGATGTACGAGGAAGGCTCGTCCAGGGACGTCAAGGACGGCCTCGCCGTCATCCAGCGCAACGCCATCCGCGCGGGCGAGATCACCACCGGGCTGCTGGAGGCGGCCACGCCCAGGCCCATGATCATGGAGATTCTCGACGTCCGGACCTTGATAGCCGATTCGCTCCTGTTGCTGGGCAGCAGGAAGAAGCGGGAGCGGGTCACCCTGGAGATCGAGGAGCGCCCGTTGTTCATCCGGGGCGACGAGCGGGCCCTGCAGCAGGTGCTGGTCAATCTGGTGTTCAACTCCCTGGCCGTGACCGACGAGGACGGCACCATCGCCATCCTGGCCCAGGGCGAAGGGGAAGGGGAGCACGCGACGGTCCGCATCGAGGTCCGGGACACGGGCAAGGGCATCCCCAGGGAGAACCTGACGCAGATTTTCGAACCGTTCTTTTCCTCGCGCAAGGGGGGATTCGGCCTCGGGCTGTTCATTACCCGCAGAATGGTGCAACGGCTTGACGGCCTGATTTTCGCTGAATCCGAACTGGGAAAGGGAACCTCCATGTTCATGGAGTTCCCCGCCGCCCGCCTCAAGGAGAGCTGAGCCATGCCCGAAAAGATATTGCTGGTCGACGACGAACAAGAACTGCTGTCCGTGCTGAAGCGGTCCCTGGCCCGCCAGGGGTACGTGGTGGACACGGCTTCCACCGGGCAAGAGGCCTGGAAGGCCCTTTCGGAAACCGCCTACGACCTGGTGGTCAGTGATCTGACCATGAAGCCGATGGACGGCCTGGAGCTGCTCCGGCAGATACGCGGCATCGATCACATTCTGCCGTTCATCATCATGACCGGGGCCGGTTCCATCGAGACCGCGGTGGAAGCCATCAAGCTCGGCGCCTACCACTACATCACCAAGCCGTTCAAGACCCAGGAGCTCGCCCTGCTGGCCCGCCGGGCCATCGAGCACGGCCAGCTGCACCGCAAGCTGGAGAGTTTCAACAGCCAGGAGGCCGAGTCCGGGCCCGAGTCCATGGTCATCGGCAGCAATGCCCTGATCCAGCAGATGATGATCATGGTCGAAAAGGTTTCGGATTCGGATGTCTCCATCCTCATCCAGGGCGAGACCGGTACGGGCAAGTCCCTGTTCGCCAAGCGCATCCACAACGCCAGCTCCCGCGTGGACAAGCCGTTTTTCACCATAGACTGCGGGGCGTTGTCCGAGAACCTGCTGGAGAGCGAGCTGTTCGGCCACGTCAAGGGGGCCTTCACCGGGGCCATCCGGGCCAAGCGCGGCCTGCTCGAGGAGGCCCAGGGCGGCACGGTCTTCCTGGACGAGATCGGCGAATTGACTCCGGCCACCCAGGTCAAGCTGCTGCGGGCCATTCAGGAGAAGGAGATCAAGCCCGTGGGCGGCAACATCCCGATCCATGTGGACGTGCGGTTCCTGTCGGCCACCAGCCGCAACCTGGAGAAGGCGGTGGAGACCGGCGAGTTCCGCAAGGACCTGTACTACCGGCTGGCGGTCATTCCCCTGCACCTGCCCGCCCTTCGCCATCGACAGGAAGACATGGTGGTCTTCGTGGACCATTTCGTGCGCAAGTTCAATCTCCGCTACAACAAGGAGGTCCAGTCCCTGACCCCCGGGGCCATGCAGGCCTTGCTGGATTCTCCGTGGAAGGGAAACATCCGGGAACTGGAGAACGTCATCGAACGGGCCGTGCTGCTGGCCGGGGGCAAGACCATCAGCGCGGAGGACCTCTGCGCGCATCCCCTGTGCTTCCCCGAGGCTCCGGAAGACGGCGAGGAGGGCACGGTGTCCCTGAAACACGCCGTGGAGAACGCCGAGATCAAGGCCATCCGCCAGGCCCTGATCGCCGCCGGGGGCAATCGCTCCAAGACGGCCAAGATCCTGGGCATCGGCCGTCGGACCCTGTACGACAAGATCGACGCCTACAACCTGTAGTTCCCCTTTCCCACTAAAAAAAGGCCGGTTCGTTCGAACCGGCCTTCGACTTGTCCCGAGAACCGGGGACTAGAATATCGAGCCGATATCAAAGAGCTTGATCAGCTTGAATTCCACTCTGAAGTCGTCGGAGCCGACTTTGTTGCTCTCGTACCAGCGGTGGACCGGAGCCTTGGTCAGGAGACCGGCGAAGAGTTTCCAGGGCTTGTACTTGAACGTCACCTTGGGGCCCGCGTACCATTCCACATAGGCGTCCTGCTGCCCATGGCCATCGTAGCGCGATTCGTCGCTCATCTCCCAGGAGGATTCGGCGCCTATGTCCCAGAATTCGCTCAGGGCGTAGGCATAGCCGAGGTTCCAGCGGGTCCGGTTGCCCTTCTGGTAATCCTGGGCCCCTTCCGCGAAGGAGGCGAAGTTCACTTCGGTGTCGAAGCGGTTGGCTCCGATGAAGTAGGTGGCGCCCAGGCCGAACATGGCGCCCCAGGCGTCGTTGCCGACAAAGTTGGAGGAGTGGGAACCCACCGAGGCCGTGGGAACGATGCCGCCGAAATCCACGGCAACGGACAGCAGGTCTCCCTTTTGCTGGTTGAACACCCCCTTGTGCAGCAGGACAGTTGTGTCGCCGATGCCGTAGGTCTCCCTGTCGGCTCCGTTCGCCTTGTCGACGTGGACGTTATAGATCGGCGTGGCCGTCCTGATGTCCAGGGACTCCATGATGCCGTAGCGCGTCTTGAAGATTTCGTTGAGCTTGGTGGTCTTGACCTTGCCGTTCCGCCGCTGGCTGCTTTTCCAAATGCCATTGCTCTTGGCGAAGGTTACGTTGCCGCCCACGGCGAGGAACCCTTTGGGAATGCCGAGCCCGCCCGGACCGAAGGTCGCTCCGATGTTCGTCCAGCACCGGTGGACCGGCCCCTCGGCCATGGCCGTTCCGCACAGCAGAACGACCAGCAGGCATGCCAGTACTCCGACTGTTACTCTCTTCATCCAATTCTCCTTGTTGTCGGCGCGCGGAGAACGTCCCCGGCGTCGGGTTGCAAGACATGCCGTCCGGTGTGTCGACCTCCCAGATCGAACGCGGCGGCGCAGGCCGTGGGTGCAGTTACTCGCCTATGGCCTGGGGCTGGGAATCAAGAATCATTCCAGCTTGCGCCCACTTCGCGGCGCGGGTGGTCGGACGCCCGTACAGCTCCGCATCCCAGACACGATCCGGAATTCACAAGTGCGCCTCGGATCTTCGGATTCGGGCTTGGAATAGGGGTGTTCAGTTACCAGGGGGGGGATTAGTAAAAATAAAATATTACGGTATGTTGGTTGTTTGAGTGGCCTCTCGGATGCTGTGCCGCATGCCTGCGGGAAGGCTCCATGGACGAGAACCCGGAGTCATATGCGGCACTACGCAATTAAATGAAACGCAATGTGCCTTGATTCACAAGAACCCCAAAAAATGGTCCGGCGCAGGAGTCGTTTTGTGCGGGGGGCGGCACAGTGTGTGCGCGGGGTCGCCCGAAAGCCGGGCCGCAGTTGGTGCTAATTAATGATAACATGCTGGATTCAAATGATATAACGTATGAATAGCTGCTGGCATGAAACTTGGTTTAGCCCAATCGCATCCGTGAGGAGAACATGGCGCGTGCCTGCTTTTCCGGAGCGTTCGGTGGGCTTGTGAAATCCGTGTCAGGATGGACGGCCACCCGATGGTGACGGCGCGCCCGGGGGACGGGTCATGACTCGAATGGATGCGCGTGTTGGCAACAAGAACGTTTGAAACAGGTAAGGAGGAAAGAGTGCGTAAACTGCATCCATGGCATATGGCCCTCATGCTCGGTATCATGATGATGGGATTGAGCTCCGGGGCGTTTGCCTATGAATCCATCACCGGTCCCACCGGTGTGTTGTATTATGACCAGGCCAAGGCCTACCAGGGGTACACCCTGTTCGATCCCACGGTGGGCAGCAAGACCACCTATCTCATCGACATGCGCGGCAACATCGTTCACACTTGGAAGAGCGAATACACAGCGGGTCTGCATTCCATGCTGCTGCCCAACGGCCATCTGCTGCGGGCCGGAACCATCCCGAAGAAAAAGGAAGCGGGTTACTGCGGTATCGGCGGCGCCGGCGGTATTCTCGAGGAATTCGATTGGAACGGCAAGAAAGTATGGGAATACAAGTTGTTCACGCCGAACAAGGAGATCCAGCACCACACCTTCTGCCGCATGCCCAACGGCAACACCATGATCCTGGCCTGGGAAGCCATGACCAATGACGAGTTCCGCAAACTGGGCCGCAATCCCCTGACCATCCCCTCCGAGCCGGTGGTGTCCAAGGGCATTCCCCACGACCGTTTCTGGGTCGATTTCGTCCGCGAGGTCAACCCCGAGGGCAAGACCGTCTGGGAATGGCACGTCAAGGACCATATCGGCACCGGCCCCAAACAGTTCGACATCAATTATACCATGCCCCGCCCGATGGGAGGGACGTACCCCAACTACGACTGGTCGCATTTCAACACGGTCAACTACATCCCCGAGACGGACACCGTGGTTCTGAACTCCAGGAACTTCTCCGAGTTCTATTTCATCAACCACAAGACCGGCGAGATGGAATACCGCTGGGGCAACCCCTCGGCCTGGGACCCCACCGCCAAGAAGCCCGGCTATTGGGATGACGGTTCCCAGCAACTGTTCGGCGACCACTGCGCCACGCCGCTCAAGAACGGCCACATCCTGATCTTCGACAACGGCTCCGAGCGCCCCGAGGCCCGCCGTTCCCGCGCCGTCGAAATGGATCCCAAGACCGGCAAGATCGTCTGGCAGTATGAGACCAGGCACACCAACAGCTTCAACTCCCACCGCCAGGGCTCGGTGCAGCGCCTGCCCAACGGCAACACCCTGATCACCTCCACCCACGGCGGCCACATCTTCGAGGTCACCATGGACGGCGACGTGGCCTGGGAGTTCATCAGCCCGCTCTTTGCCGGGAAGACCAAGGCCGTCGTCAACGACAACGACGCCTTCCCGGAGAAGTTCCATCTTGACGCCATGACCAACATGGTCCACCGCGCCTACCGCTACGGTGAAGACTACCCCGCGTTCTACGGCAAGACTCTGACCCCGCAGGGCTACATCGCGGGCGACGACGCGCCGCGTTTCTTCCGTGACTACCACGCGGGCGCAGGCTTCTCCGCCCCGGCCGCCGCTCCCGCCGCAGCCAAGGCTCCGGCCAAGGCCGAGGCCGAGGACGACGGCGGCGACGGACCGGCCATGGTTGCCTACTAGGGCGCATTGATTGCGGATTCCGGCCAAGGGCTGGAATCCGGCCATCCCGGGACCGGAAGGCCGGTCCCGGACAACAGACTCCAATCCGCGTCGCCTCGAAGGAGCGACAAAGGAGATAGAACATAATGAAAAGACGTGAATTCCTCACCGGCGCAGCCGTGGCTGCCGCGGCTACGCTGGTCAATCCCCTGAAGGCGTTGTCCTTCCCCACGGTCTTCCCGCACGGTACGACCATATACAAGCCCGAGAAATGCTTCGGCGGCTACACCGTCTTCGGTACCGAAGTGGAATCCGAGGGCACCGTTCTCATCGACATGAACGGCAACGTGGCCCGGCAGTGGAAGAATGTCTGCCAGGCCGAGCACCCGCCCAAGATGCTCAAGGGCGGCTTTTTGGCCGGCGCCATGCGCCCGGCTCCGGAAAAGAAGGGCCGTGTCTGGGCCGACCCGGATTCCACCGACTTCGTGGTCGTGGACTGGGACGGCAAGGTCCTGCGCCGGGTCCCCCGCGCCGGCCTGCACCACGACTACCAGTTCGAGGGCAACCCCGCGGGCTACCACACCCCGGCCATGCCGCTGGACAACTACAAGGGCAAGGTCCTGATCCTGTCCCACAAGTTCACCCACAACCAGTACATCTCGGACAAGGAACTGTACGACGACTACCTGGTTGAAGTGGACGCGGACAATAATGTGATCTGGGACTGGGTCGCCTCCGAGCACTTCGACGAGATGGACTTCCCTCTGGACTTCAAGAAGACCATGTACAAGTACCCGACCTTCTCCATGACCCGCACTCCGGGCCGGAAGGGCGGCGACTGGATCCACGTCAACGCCGCCTCCTACCTGGGCCCCAACAAGTGGTGGGACGAGGACAAGGAGAAGTACGCGGTCTTCAACCCGGAGAACATCATCATCTCCTGCCGCCAGACCAACACCAACTTCATCATCGACAAGAAGACGAAGAAGGTCGTCTGGCAGCTCGGTCCCGATTTCTACAGCGATTCGGTCTGGGAATTCGGCGGCAAGCAGTACAAGCGCGCCCTGTCCAAGCTGGGCCAGATCATCGGCCAGCACCATACCCACATGATCCCCAGGGGGCTTCCGGGCGAGGGCAACATCTTGGTCTACGACAACGGCGGCTACGCGGGCTACGGCAAGCGCAACCCCGGCGCTCCGGTGGGCTGGTCCGACGCTCGGCGCGACTACTCCCGCGTGATCGAATTCGACCCCCGCACCCTGAAGGTGGTCTGGGAGCACTCGGCCAAGCAGATGGGCATGCGCAACAAGTACCAGTTCTACTCGGACTATGTCTCCTCGGCCCAGCGGCTGCCCAACGGCAACACCCTGATCACCAACGGCGCGGTCGGCCAGTTCCAGGAAGTCACCCCGGATCACGAGATCGTCTGGGAATACATCAGCCCGTACTACACCGAAAACGGCAAGTACAACCTGGTGTACCGCGCCATGCGCGTGCCGTACGACTACATCCCGCAGCTCGACAAGCCCACGGAAGTCAAGGTCACGCCTCCGGACAACACCACGTTCCGGATCAAGGCCGGCTAACTAACCATTGAACCACGGGCGGGACCGCCCCGGCGCGTCCCGCCCCTTTGAAACTCTGAAAGGAAAGTATCATGAAACATCTCGTCATCACCCTTTGCCTGGCCGCCCTGTGCCTGCTGTTCGCCGCCTCCGCGTTTGCCCAGGACGGCGTCGTCAGCTTCAACAAGGCCACCGTCGAACAGCTCATGGCCATCGACGACATCGACATCCCCGAGGAACTGGCCCAGGCCATCGTGGACTACCGCAAGGCCAACGGCGACTACAAGTCCGCCGAAGACATGCTCAAGGTCCCCGGCATGACCCAGGACTTCATGGAAGAGCTCAATCCCCAGGTCGCCGACGACGGCGACGTCGTCTACGACCCCGACGCCGAGCCCGCACTGGCCCCGTCCAAGTGCTAGAGGCCCAGGCCAAGGATATTGAAAGGCCGCCCCGATCGGGGCGGCCTTTTTCGTGTCCTCTGCGTATCGCGTATCGCGAAACCATGGAAGGTAAGGAGTAGAAGAAAAAGGATCCAAGCAATAGGCTTGAATCCTTATGTTTTTGGTGCGCCAGGTAGGATTCGAACCCACGGCCGTCGGCTTAGAAGGCCGATGCTCTATCCACCTGAGCTACTGGCGCGCGTGGATGTCTCATTAATCAAGGCGGGCGGCAGAGGTCAAGGATATTCGGCGGGGGTTATTCACCGATGATCTTGACCAGGACCCGTTTTTTGCGGCGGCCGTCGAACTCGCCGTAGAAGATGCGCTCCCATGTACCGAAGTCCAGTTTCCCTTCCGTCACGGCCACGACCACCTCGCGGCCCATGATCTGGCGCTTCATGTGCGCGTCCGCGTTGTCCTCGTACCCGTTGTGCCGGTACTGGGAGACCGGCTCGTGCGGGGCCAGCTTCTCCAGCCAGACTTCGTAGTCGTGGTGCAGGCCCGACTCGTCGTCGTTGATGAAGACCGAGGCGGTGATGTGCATGGCGTTGACCAGGCAGAGCCCCTCCCGGATGCCCGATTCGCGCAGACACGCTTCCACGTCCTCGGTGATGTTCATAAACGCCCGGCGCGTCGGGACCTCGAAAAAGAGTTCTTTGCGGTAGGATTTCATGTCGTTTCCACTAGCACGGCCGCGCCCGGCGGACCATGAAAAAAGCGCGGGGCCGGTCCGGCGGGGTTCGGTAAAAGCCCATGCCCGGCGCGGGGTTCGTCACAATTCGGGGAAAGCGGAAAATAATGCTTGCATTAGCGAAATTCTTGCGTACAAGCTCCTTCCATTGGTTCGCCGTCGCGAGGATTGACCGGTCCGAACGGCGGCGGGCGCGCGGGACGCCCCCGGGGTATGCACTCCCCCGGATGCGGCTCCCGCCGGGTTCGCGCCATGTCGGCGCGGGCCAACCGTACCAAGGGGGTTTTATGTTTTTAGTTGAAGGCTGGGCGGGTTGCCCGGCCGCCAAGGCCAGGAGGTGTTTCGGTCACTGAACCATTTAATCACGAGGTGTTGATGAATGAACACTGTCGGTGTGCATTGCATTCTTGAACTCAAAGGTTGTCCTTCCCATCTGCTCGACGACGAGCAGCTCATTCTCGAAACCATGATCTCCGCTTCCCAGCGGGCCATGTCCACCCTGCTCGACATCACGAGCCATAAATTCGAGCCCCAAGGGGTCACCGCCCTGGCCCTGCTCGCGGAATCCCATATTTCCATCCACACCTGGCCCGAATCGGGCTATGCGGCCGTGGATATCTTCACCTGCGGCGAAACCGCCAAGCCCAGGCTCGCCTGCGAATATTTCGTCAGCGAGTTTAAGGCCGCGGACCACACCCTGACCGTGCTGCCGCGCGGCAACGGCTGCGGGTGCCACCATCCCCTGACCCCGAAAGAGGAGGCGACGCTGTGGCAGGTTCGAGGCTGAGTAGCGACTACTGGATCACCGAATACATGACCGAGGACGACGTCCACCTCCACGGGGTGGAGCGGATTCTCGACTTCAAGCGGACCGAATACCAGGAGATGTCCATCGTCCGCTCCAAGACCTTCGGCGCGGGCCTGGTCCTGGACGGCAAGTGGCAGGTCTCCGAACGCGACGAGTTCCTCTACCACGAGCCGCTCGTCCACACCGCCCTGTACCAGCACGGAGCGCCGTCGCGCGTTCTGGTCCTGGGCGGCGCGGACGGCGGGGCCGTGCGCGAGGTCCTCAAGTGGAAGTCCGTGACCAAGGCCGTCCAGGTGGAGATCGACAAGGTCGTGTACGACGCCTGCCAGGAGCATCTGGGCAACATCCACCAGGGCTGCTTCCAGAACCCGCGCGCCGAGATCCGTTTCGGCGACGCCTTCGAAGTGCTCGAAAAGGAGGGCGGCTCCTGGGACGTGATCGTCTGCGACCTGTCCGACCCCCTCGAGGACAGTCCGGCCATGAACCTCTTCACCAGGGAGTTCTTCACCACCTGCCGCGAGGCCCTGGCCCCGGGCGGCGTGTTCGTCATCCAGGCCGGGCCGGTCACGCCCCCGTTCGACGACGGCCACGCCCGCATCGTGCGCACCCTGGGCACCGTGTTCGAGAACGTCACCCACTTCTTCTCCTGCACGCCCACCTACGTGGTCCCGCTCGGCTTCGCCCTGGGTTCGCTCAAGCCGCTGGACACCGATCCGGAACCGGCCAAGGTGGACGCCTTCCTGGCCGAAAACGTGGACGGCGAACTCAGGTTCTTCGACGGCATCGCCCTGCGCGGCCTCATGAGTCCGCCCAAATACCTGCGCGACAAGGTGGCCAAGGGAGAAACCCTTTCCACCCTCGACGACCCGGCCCGCTATACCGGCACCGGCGTCAAGTCCTAGACGCGCGCGTACGTATATAAAAAGGCCGGGCCGGTGCATGCGCACCGGCCCGGCCTTTTTTTGATGAATGCCTCCGGCGGCCAGAGGGGGAAACTTTCGGGAAAGTTTCCCCCTCTGGGCTCCCTCTTCAAAGCTTTTTGTGTGCCTTCGGCAGGGGCGTGCGGGCGCGAAAGGGCGAGGGGGGCGCTTGCGTCTCCGCGAAGCGGTACAAAAAAATTGGAAAAAGAAGGGGAGGGGGAAAAGGGGAGACCTCTTAAAGTTTTTCCCAATCCCGCACGCCGCCTTTGACCAGGACGAACAGCGGGTGTGGCGCAGGGCGTAGGTTGCGGGAGTCTTCGAAGCGTTCGGGGTCGCGTTGTTCGAGTTTTTTGAGCAGGTGGCGCCACTCGTAGTCGAGCTGGCCGGTTGTTTCCTTGATGGGCGCGGCCTGGGCGTGCTCATCGATCTTGGAGGCGTCGAAGTTGTAGCCCCGGTTGCGGGCCTCGTTCAGCACGGCCGCGAGGAAGGCGTCGATGGCCGAGAGCGGGTCCGGGTGGTTGCGGAAGCGGATGAGCTGGGGATGGTTGGTGTAGCCCTTGGTCTGGCCGCGCAGGACCTTGCGGGCCAGGAGGCCTTCGCGCCATACAGCGGTCAGTCCCTTGACGTCGAGGAAGCGGGGATGGACGGTCCACAGCCGCATGGCTGTCTACCTCGTCTCGGCCAGGTAGCCCAGTTCGCGGGCGAAGTCGTCGGTCTCGGCGGGCAGGCCGTGGAGCAGGTGGCCCAGGCGCATCATCTCTCCGGCCGGGAAGTCCTTCTGCCAGCGGGCGTAGTAGCCGGTGAACCCGTACATCCAGAGCATTTCCGAGGCCTGGGTGAAGACCTGGCGGGCGAGCTCGTCCCAGGTGGTGGAGGTCTCGATCTTCCAGACGGGATACTCCGCGCCGCCCACCTCGCGCTTGCCCTTGAAGTCCACCAGGATGTCGAGCACGCCGCCGGGCCGGGGAGTGACCACCCAGTAGTAGAGCCAGCCTTCGCCGCCCCATTCGAATTCGGTATGCCGGTAGTCCGTCTCCATGTCCGTGGGCGCGTCGAGCCCGCGCACGTCGCACAGGCAGCGGAACAGGTCCTTGATGGGCTCGGAAAAATTGGAATTGACGCTCAGGTCGAAGTGGGAATCGTTTGACACCAGCCGGGCCTCCAGCCACCCGGCCCGCGCTTCGGTCAGGAAGATTTCAAAACGATTTTCGGGCATTCCGTCCTCCATGTCACAGTATCTTCGCACACTACATAATTCGTCCGGGATAGGCAAAGGGTGTGTGCCGCGAGACCGCGTCGGCCGGTGCCGAATCCTGGCCAGAAAAGGGTTTACAGGGTCCTATATTTTCGCTACGTACATGACTCTTCTTATTATGGGAGAATAGCTGATTCATAACTTGCTTGAATTGCTTGCCTTCCTCAAAAGGAGCGTAAAGATGTCGGGATCGGCCGCCAAGACCGACCGTGTGAACGGGGCTCGCCTGCCTCGGAAACGATGACCCGCCAGCACGGAACCAGCATCTTGAAAATATACGTTAAAACTACTTTGTCCGAGGTCCGTTGTGGAGGTAACCCATGGAAAAAACTAACGAATCTGTTGAAATGCCTGAAATGGAAATGAACTTTGCCGATGCTCTCGACGAGTATCTGAACTCCGATTTCGGAGATCTGGACGAAGGGACCATTGTCGCGGGCGAAGTCGTCAAGGTCGACAAGGACTACGTGCTGGTCGACGTGAACTTCAAGTCCGAAGGCCAGATCCCCGTCTCCGAATTCACCGAGCCGGACGGCACCGTGTCCGTGTCCGTCGGTGAGAAGGTCGACGTGTTCGTCGCCCGCAAGAACGAAGCCGAAGGCACCATCTACTTGTCCCGCGACAAGGCCAAGCGGATGCAGCTTTTTGATAAACTGGAAGAGCTCCAGGAGAAGGACGGCGAAGTCGTCGGCCGCATCATCCGCCGCATCAAGGGCGGCTACACCGTCGATCTCGGCGGGGTCGAGGCCTTCCTGCCCGGTTCCCACGTCGACCTCCGTCCGGTCCCGGACATGGACGCCCTGGTCAACCAGGAGTTCGACTTCAAGATCCTGAAGATCAACCGCCGTCGTTCCAACGTCATCGTGTCCCGCCGCGTGCTCCTCGAGGAGATGCGTTCCGAGCAGCGCGAGAAGCTGCTGGAGACCCTCGAAGAGGGCCAGGTGGTCCAGGGCAAGGTCAAGAACATCACCGAATACGGCGTGTTCATCGACCTGGGCGGCCTCGACGGCCTGCTGCACATCACCGACATGTCCTGGAAGCGCATCAAGCATCCCAAGGAGATGGTCGGCCTGGGCGACGATCTGGAATTGAAGATTCTCAACTTCGACCGTGAAGGTCAGAAGGTTTCCCTGGGCCTCAAGCAGCTCGTGCCCGACCCGTGGGAGAACATCGCCGAGAAGTACCCCGAGGGTTCCCGCTTCACCGGCGTGATCACCAACCTGGCGGACTACGGCGCGTTCGTCGAGTTGGAGAACGGCGTGGAAGGCCTGGTGCACATCTCCGAGATGTCCTGGACCCGCAAGCTCCGCCACCCCTCCCAGATGGTCAAGGTCGGCGAGGAAGTGGAAGTCGTCGTGCTCGGCGTCGATCCCGAGAAGAAGCGCATCAGCCTCGGCATGAAGCAGATTTCCCCGAACCCGTGGGACGTGGTCGCCGAGAAGTACCCCGAGGGCACCGTCCTCGAGGGCGCCATCAAGAACATCACCGAGTTCGGCGTGTTCATCGGCATCGAGGAGGGCATCGACGGCCTGATCCACGTGTCCGACATCTCCTGGACCAAGAAGATCCGCCACCCCTCCGAGGTCTACAAGGTCGGTGATTCCGTCCAGGCCAAGGTCCTCACCGTGGACAAGGAGAACGAGAAGTTCACCTTGGGCGTCAAGCAGCTGACCGAAGACCCGTGGACCCAGGTCCCGGCCAAGTACCCCGTGGGCCAGAAGGTCAACGGCGTGGTCACCAACATCACCGACTTCGGTCTCTTCGTCGAGGTCGAGGAAGGCATCGAGGGTCTGGTGCACGTCTCCGAGATCAGCCGCAAGAAGATCAAGTCCCCCTCCGAGATGTTCAAGGAAGGCGACACCATCGAGGCCAAGGTCATCCACGTGTCCGCGGACGAGCGCCGTCTGGGCCTGTCCATCAAGCAGACCAAGGAAGAGCCCGCCCGTTCCGGCGGCGGCAAGTCCAAGTCCTTTGGTGGCGACAGCGTGAGCGCCGGTTCCACCCTGGGCGACCTGCTCCGCGAGAAGCTGGAGGAAGCCGCCGGTGACGCCCTGGCCGCCGCCGAGGAGGAAGAGGCCGCCGCTTCCGTCGAGGCTGTCGAGGCCGTCGAGGAAGCCCCGGTCGAAGAGGCAGTCGAATCCGAAGCTCCGGCCGAGGAGGCCGCTGCCGAGGAAGAAGAGAAGTAAGGTAAAACCGTCATGCGCATGGCAGGAACCAAAGACCGTTTCTCCCAGCGCCACCCCCTTCTGTTCGGGGTGATGATGATCATATTGGCCATGGCCCTCATCACGGGGGTCATGGCCTTTTTCCGTTCCATGGGCTGGACGCCCGGGACCTTCGCCCTGTCCGGCGACAAGATCGGCGTCGTCCACGTGGACGGCATGATCGTGGACGCCTCCAGGGTGGTCTCGTTCATCCGCACCCTGGAGGAGGACGACTCGGTCAAGGGCGTGCTCCTGCGGGTCAACTCCCCGGGCGGGGCCATCGCCCCCTCCCAGGAGATTTACGCCGCGGTCAAAGAGCTCAACCGGGCCAAGCCGGTCATCGCCTCCTACGGCACGGTGGCCGCGTCCGGCGGCTACTACTCGTCCTGTCCGGCCCGGATGATCTACGCCAATCCGGGGTCCATCACCGCCTCCATCGGGGTCATGGCCGAGTTCGTCACCGTGGCCGACGCCATGGAGAAGTTCGGCATCCGGCCCGAGGTTCTGACCACCGGCAAGTACAAGGCCGCGGGCACGCCCCTGCGCAACCTGACCGACGCCCAGCGCGAGCAGATGCTCGACCTCATGCAGGACCTTCACGACCAGTTCGTGGACCATGTGGCCGAGGCGCGCGGCATGGACCGCGCCCGGGTGGCCGCCATCGCCGACGGCCGCGCCGTGACCGGTCGTCAGGCCGTGTCCCTCGGACTGGTGGACCGCATCGGCACCCAGGCCGACGCCATCGCCGAGCTCAAGAAGGAGACCGGCATCACCGGCCGCGCCCGTCTGGTCGAAGGGCCGGTCGAGGAACGCACCTTCGTCCAGGAACTGATGGGCTCCCTCAGGATCGATCTCTCGTCCAGCCTGCCCCAGGGCTGGTCATTCTTCTATAAATAGGCGGACCGACCCCACCGGAGGCGGGGGCCGCGAGGATCGCAGGCGCAGGCTTGCGGCCCGCTTCCTGTTGTGTCAGGTGTCCTGTCGCGGCCGATCGGCCGTATCGAGGGGCGTCCTCCGCGCTATTGCGGCAGGGTCACGACCACGCTGGTCTCGCCCGGGGTGCCGGTCTCGACCGCGATGTCGCCGCCGTGGGTGCGTGCTATGAGCCGGGCGGAGTAGGTGCCCAGGCCCGAGCCTCGCGCCGGGCTGGAGGTGGAGTACTTGTCGAAAAAGGTCTCGCGCACGGACAGGGGCACCTCTCCCTGATTGCGGATGATCACGGTCAGGCCGTCGCGCCTGTCCAGGACGATGGACACGGACCCGGTCTCCGGAGAGGCCTCCAGGGCGTTGAGGATCAGGTTGGCGAGCATGGAATGGAAGAGCTCGGGGTCGGCGGACACGGGCAGGGTGCCGTTTTCCGCGCCGCCCATGACCTCGATGCCCACGCTGATCCCCTTTTCACTGATGTGCGGCAGCGCCTCGGCCTTGATCTTCTCGAGCACGCTGAGGACGTCCACAGTGCTTCGGTCCAGGACGTAGGTGCCGCACTCCATCTTGTACAGGTCCAGCGACCGGTTGATCAGTTCGAGCATGCTCGCGCCCGCGTTTTCGATGGTCCCGAGCATGGCCTCCTGGGCCGCGTTCAGGCTGCCGTGGCGGCGGATCTCCTCGGGCAGGCCGATGACCGCGCCGAGCGGGGTCTTGAGGTCGTGCCTGGCCATGCGCTCCACGTCCTCGCGCAGGGCTTCGGCCAACTTGCGGTCGGTGATGTCGCGGCTGACGCCCTGCAGGCCGATGCGTTCGTCCTCTTCGGAAAAGAGGATGCCCAGGTGGGATTCGAGCCAGACCGAGCCGCCGTCCGCGCAGGTGAATTCGAGGTCCTCGGTGACCGAGGCGGTGGAGCCCTGGGCGTCGGCCAGGTCGTCGAGTACGCGCAGGATGTCCTTGAACCGGGTCTTGGACGCCGGGGTCAGGAACTCCTGGATGTACCGGCCCAGCACGTCCGAGCGCCTGAAGCCTCGTACGGCCTCGTCCGAGGGGCTGACGAAGGTGAAGCGGTAGTCCGCGTCCAACCCCCAGATGATGTCGGTCACGTTCTCGGCCAGGAGGCGGTACTGCTTTTCGCGCTGGCGCAGAGCCTCCTCCATGAGCTTGCGGTCGGTGATGTCCGTGCCCACGCAGAGCAGGCCGACGCTGCTCCCGTCCTTGGCGCGCACCGAGTCGTTGGCCCAGGCCACCCAGACGATCTCGCCGTTCTTGCGCACGTTCATGGTCTCGTTGAACGGGTGGGCCGTGGGGTTCATGAGCAGCCGGGCGAGGTAGCGGCGCATGGAGCGGCCCTCCAGGGTCTTGCGCGGGACCAGGGTGCCGACCAGTGGCTTGCCCAGCAGTTCGCCGGGCTCGTACCCGTAGAAATCCTCTGCGTATTCGTTGCAGAAGACGATGTCGCCGTCCATGTTGATGCGCATGATGATGGACTTGGCGCTGTGCACCAGCTGGTAGTAGCGCTCGCGGTCCTTGAGGCGTCCCATGACGATGACCGCCACGGCCCACAGGGAGGCCGGGATGAGCACCATGGCCAGCAGCCCGAAGACGAGGATGTATTTGGCGTAGGGCGAGCCGGCCCAGCCCCCGCGCGGGGCGGCGGCCAGGAGCCAGTCGTCGGACGGGACGTGGACGGTGCGCAGCAGGGGGGCCATCTCGAAGACCACGGGATCGCCGGCGAGCATGGCGTCCCTGCCGTCCCGGGGCTGCTTGTCGCGCAGGGCCAGGAGGATGTCGCCGGACAGGCCGATGTTGGCGGTGCGGAACAGGGCGGCGGCGTCGAGGTGGACGCTGATCATGCCCCAGTAGCCCCCCGGGAGCGTCTTGCCGGGCAGAAAGACCGGAGCCAGGATGACGATCTCCTCGTTGCCGAGGGCATCCTCGCCCGGGGGCAGGATCTGCCTGCGCCCGGTGGCCTTGGCCCGCTTGAGCAGGGTGCGCAGGGTCGGGGTGCCCAACTGGTTCAGCTCGCGGCCGAATATCTTGTCAGCGCTCCAGGAAGGGTAGGCGTGGGACACGGTGTCGTCCTTGGCCAGCTGCAGGGAGCGCACGGCGGGCATGTTCACCAGCAGGGCGTCGGCCAGGACCGCGAACTGGGACTGGTTCAGGCCCGGGTTGACCTTGAGGAAGGCCTCTATGGCGCTGATCAGGTGGACGCCCGAGCCGATGGCCGAATCCAGGCTCGCCTTGCCCTCGTTCAGCGACTGGACCACCCGGGCGCGGACCTTCTGGGCGTGGTGGTCCTGATCCGCGCGATAGCCGATGTAGACCATCACGGCGACGATGAGGCCGATGACAGGGGGGATCAGGTAGGTGATGCGCTTGAGCATGGGAACAGCCATCCGTTGTTTACGGCCGGGTATCGCGCCGCCTGACCGTCCTCATAACAAAAGGACGGGGGAATTGAAACGGATGAGAAGGTCCCGGCGCGGATCAGCCGCAGGCTTTGGCCAGGACGGCGTCGGCTCCGTCGATGGCCGGGCGCGGAACGACGAGCAGGGACTCGTCCGGGGAGAAGGGGGCCACGGCCTGCCGTTTCAGGCGCATCTCGCGCACCAGGCGGAGATGGCCGCTGCCGATGGGGTCGAAGGCCACGGCCGGGGACAGGTCCGGGCCGTTCAGGAAATCGAAGACCAGGTTCTCGGACAGGGAGAACATGTCGTCGAGCTGGCGGTTGACCTTTGATGAATGCAGCAGCCGTTCGGCCAGCCGCAGGGAGTCGCTCCAGGACTTGCGCCCGGTCACGGACAGGCTGCCCTTGAGCAGCTGTTTCTTGACCAGGAAGGGCAGACGGCGGCGGTCCATGGCCGTGAGCAGGGAGTCGTCCTGGACGCGGTTGGGCATGCGCAGCAGGCTTAGGGCGGTCTCCTGCTCGTTGCGGAAGCGGCGGTCGGCCTGGGCTTCCACGTAGACGTGGGAGAGCTTGGAGCCGGACTTCATGGCGGCCAGGGCGTTGGGCACGAAATAGTTGTGGGCCACCACGTCGGCGGTCAGGTGGGTCAGGTAGCCGTAGGCGTAGGCCGCCACGCGCGTGTCCCCGGCGGACTTGAGCAGTTTGAAGCCGGTCACCCAGTTGTGGCTGTGGCCGGGCTTGATCCGGGTGCCCTTGCCGATGAAGATGTCGGCGGACAGGGAGCCGTAGAGGAAGGCCTCGCGGTGGCGCGCCAGGATCGCGGCCAGCAGCGGCGGCAGGCAACCGAGGTTGGACAGCACGGCGTTGCCCAGGGCCAAGTGCACCCCCGGCCCCCAGGCAAGGGCCTGATCGGGCATAAGCGCCACGAAAAGGCAGGCAAGGATCAGGACAAGCTTCATCGGATCGGGTCTCTCCGAGGGGAAACGTAAGGGTCTGGCCCGAAAAGTCAACGATAATCGTGTAAAGATTTACCCCTGGTGACCGCCGGTTTCGGCAACCTCCCGTCTTGGCTGAACAAAGGGCCGGGGCGGTTTTTCAGGCCTTTTCGGGTCGCGTTCAGGCGGTGGAAATCCGGGAGGCGCGCGGCCCGGTCATGGCTTTTGCACCGTGCCGTCTTCCTCGACCTCGAGGATGAAGGTCTCGACCAGGTCCGCGTCCAGTGACGTCCCGGCCAGGCTGCGCAGGATGGCGAAGGCCTCGTCCACCGAGCGGCCCCGCTGGTAGGGCCGGTCCGTGGTCATGGCGTCGAAGTAGTCGGCCACGCACAGGATGCGCGCGCCCAGGGGGATGTCCTCGCCTTTGAGCCCGCGCGGGTAGCCCGAGCCGTCCATGAGCTCGTGGTGGGCGTAGACGTATTCCAGGGCCGGGCCCAGGAAATCGAGGTTCTTGAGGATGTCGCGGCCCCACTCCGGATGGCGGTGGATCTCGTCGACCATCTCCTTGGTCAGAGGCGTGTCCTCGCTGTTGAAGATGCGGTCGGAAAAGCCGATCTTGCCGATGTCGTGCAGGGTCCCGGCGATGCGGATGCGCTCCACCTCGGCCGCGGGCAGCCCCAGACGTTGGGCCAGCCGCCTGGCGTAGACCCCCACGCGCTCGCCGTGGCCCTCGGTGTAGGCGTCGCGCGCGCCCAGGGCGTGGGCCACGGCCGTGATGGTGTTGACCATGTCGCTGCGGATCTTGGCCAGGAGCTGCTCCAGCCGGTCCTCCCTGGCCTCGATCTTGGCCAGCATCAGGGCCACGGCCTCGGCCAGTTCCTGGATGTCCGGGTCGTACTCCGGCCCGGTCAGGGCCTCGATGCCGTCGGCCGGACCGCCGATCGAGATGGTCCGGATGATGCGCAGCAGTTCCTCCCGGCCCTTGAGCATGCTACCTCCAGGCTCCCGCGTGGTCGGCCGCGAACTCGGCAAAGGGCCGCGCCGGGGCGCCGGTCAGGTATTCCACGGCCTGGGTGACGTTGCCCATCATCCCGAGCTTGATGACCCGGCTTAAGGACACCAGCATGTTGCGGTTCCACTCGGGCACGCCCGCGCTGTCCAATCCCTCGATGTACGCCTCTTCCTCGACGGGGGTGTACAAGACCTTTACTCCGGCTTCCGAGCCGATGGTGTCGGCCACGTCCGTCAGGGTCAGCCCCTGCGGGCCGGTCAGGGCGTAGAAGCCGTCCGTGAACCCGTCGTTGTCCCGGAGCAGCCGGGCCGCGCAGGCCGCGATGTCGCGCACGTCGATGTAGCTGACCTTGTAGTCCTCCTCGGCCAGGGCGATGGTCCCGGATTTGATCATGTCCGCCAGGGTGGTGCTGAAATTCTGCATGAAGGAGTTGGGCCGCAGTACGGTGAACGGGATCTTGGAGTCCTCCACGAACTGGTCGATCATGCCGTTCTCGCGCCCCAGCCGCCAGTGGGCGTCCGAGGACGCGCCGTACGCGCTGGACCGGACGATGTATCCGATGCCCGCCTCCTTGGCCGCGTCCACGGCCAGCCGTCCGAACCGGGTCATCTTCTCCAGCATGGGCACGACCAGGAACATGCGGTCGCACCCGGCCATGGCCGCGACCATGGAGTCCTTGTCCTCGAAATCGAAGACCCGCGCCTCCACGCCCCTTGCCCTGAGCGCTTCGGCCTTTTCCGGGGAACGCACCCCGGCCACGATCTCGCCCTTGTCGGGAAGCGTATCGATCAGGCTCGAGCCGATGTTGCCGGCCGCGCCCGCTATGAAAATCCTGCTCATGGAACCGCTCCTTCCCCCTGTCGGCCGCATCGGGCGCTCAGGGATTTTCCTTGTGACTTTCGCACGCTACACGAAGATGCCCGGGAAAGGCAAACGGTCCGCCGCCCGTATCCGGCTCCCCGCGCGACCATTCCCCGTCCCTATTCGACCATTGACCGAAAGGACACTTGCACAGCGCGGCCAAGGGGGGTAACCCGGAGAGAAGCCAGAATAACCATGGAGTGGAAATGCTTTTAGGAATCGACGTGGGCGGCACCCACACGGACGCGGTGGCCATCGACATCGGGGACACTCCCGCCGTGGCCGCCTCCTGCAAGGTGCCCACCCGCCATCACGATCTGCTCTCCTCGGTCACCGAGGCCCTGACCACCATCCTCGGCCAGGTCGACAGGAACGCGGTCACCCAGCTCAACCTGTCCACCACCCTGTCCACCAACGCCATCGTCCAGAACAAGACCGAGGACGTGGGCGTCATCGTCTCGGCCGGGCCGGGCATCGACCCGCACAATTTCATGCCCTGCAAGGACTTCCACGTCATAGACGGGTCCATCGACCACCGGGGCAACGAGGTCCGCGCCCTGTCCACCCGCCAACTGGCCGAGGCCGTGGACGCCTGCCGCGACAACGGCGTGCGCGTCTTCGCCGCGGTCTCCAAGTTCTCCACCCGCAACCCGCGCCACGAAAATCTCATCCGGCGCACGGTCTGCAACTGCAAGTCCGTGGACGTCTGCGAACACGCCGATTTCGTCACCCTGGGTCACCAGCTCGGCGGGGCGCTGAACTTCCCGCGCCGGGTGGCCACCGCCTACTTCAACTGCGCGGTATGGCGGCTGTACAACGAGTTCGCCACGGCCGTGGAAGAGGCGTTGGCAGAGATGGGCCTGGGCCACGTCAAGGTCAACATCCTCAAGGCCGACGGCGGGACCATGCCCCTGCCGCAGTCGCGGACCCTGCCCGTGCAGTCCATCTTTTCCGGCCCGGCCGCCTCGGTCATGGGCATCATCGCCCTGACCGACATCTTCCACGACTCGGTCATCCTCGACATCGGCGGGACCACCACCGATATCGCGGTCTTCGCCGACGGCGCGCCGCTCATCGAGCGCGAGGGCATCGACATCGGCTCGCATCCCACCCTGGTCTCGGCGCTCAAGGTCCATTCCATCGGCATCGGCGGCGACTCGGCCATCTCCGTGGTCGGCCCCGAGGTCCGCGTGGGCCCCAACCGGCTCGGTCCATCCGTCTGCCTGGGCGGGGAGCGCGTCACCCTGACCGACGCCCTGAACTGCACCGGGGCCTGCTCGGTCGGCGACGTCGAAGCCTCGCGGAAGGCCATGGACGCCTATGCCTCGGCCCGCACCCTGACCGGCGAAAAGCTGGCCCGGGGCGCGGTGGCCTACGCGGCCAAGGCCATCCAGGACGCCACCCGCGCCCTGGTGGACGAGATCAACTCCAAGCCGGTCTACACCATCCACGAACTGCTCGAAGGCAAGAAGATCGTGCCCAAGAAGGTCTACCTCATGGGCGGACCGGCCGAGGCCCTGCGCGAAGAGCTCTATCAGCGCTTCCAGCTGTCCACCGAGGTGCCCGCCAATTTCGACGTGGCCAACGCCATCGGCGCGGCCCTGACCCGGACCACCTGGGAACTGGAACTGTTCGCCGACACCCAGCGCCACGTTCTGTTCATCCCGACCCTGTCCCACCGCGAGAACATCCCCTCCGGCTACGATCTGGACGACGCCAGGCGCGACGCCGTCAACCAGCTGACCATGCAGCTCGACTCCATGGGCGTGTTCCTCAAGGCCGAGGACGCCCAGATCACCCACGCGTCCAGCTTCAACATGGTCGAGGGATACGACCGGGTCGGCCGGAACATCCGCGTCAAATGCCAGGTGCGGCCCGGCGTAATCAAGACCTTCGGGGAGGGGCGCTAAACCATGCTCAAATCCAACAACACCCTCGGCATCATCTTTTTCCCGGCCTTTGACTGGGCCATCTCGCCCACCCACCCCGAGCGGCAGGAACGGCTCCTCTACACCCAGGACCAGCTGCGCGAGGAAGGGCTCTTCGACATCGAGGGCATCACCGAATTCAAGCCCGACGTGGCCTCGGTGGAGGACGTGGAACGCGTCCACTTCTGCTTCCCGGACGTGCCCTCGGTGGCCACCCGTTCGCACCTCATCTCCGCGGGCGGGGCCGTCAAGGCGGGCGAACTGGTCATGGAAGGCAAGACCGACCGCGCCTTCGCCATGGTCCGGCCTCCCGGACACCACGCCATGAAGGTGGTCCACGGCTCGCGCGGCTTCTGCACCATCAATATCGAAGCGATCATGATCGAGCACATCCGGGAAAAGTACGGCCACAAGCGCATCGCCATCGTGGACACCGACTGCCACCACGGCGACGGCACCCAGGACATCTACTGGCACGACCCGGACACCCTGTTCATCTCCCTGCACCAGGACGGCCGGACCCTGTACCCCGGCACCGGCTTTCCCCGCGACCTGGGCGGGCCGGGCGCCATGGGCCGGACCCTGAACATCCCCCTGCCGCCCAACACCTCGGACGAAGGGTTCCTCATGGCCGTCGAGCAGGTGGTCCTGCCTATCCTCGAGGACTTCAAGCCCGACCTGGTCATCAACTCCGCCGGGCAGGACAACCACTTCTCCGACCCGATCACCAACATGAATTTCTCGGCCGGGGGCTACGCGGCCATGAACGACATGCTCAAGCCGGACATCGCCGTGCTCGAGGGCGGCTACTCCATCCAGGGAGCGCTGCCCTACGTCAACCTCGGTATTTGTCTGGCCATGGCCGGCGTGGACTATTCCCACGTGCGCGAACCCAACTACAACGCGGAGCGCATCCGCCAGGACGCCCGGACCACCGAGTACATCAAGGAGCTCTGCAAACAGCTTCCCGCCCTGTACTTCGACCCGCCCGAGTTCGTGTCCAAGGACGACAGCCGCCAGGGCATCATCTCCGGCGACCACTTCGTGCGCCACAAGCAGATCTACTACGATACCGACGGTATCAACGAGGTCCAGCAGGAATCCGTGACCCTGTGCAAGCAGTGCCGGGGACTCTACAAGGTCGAGACCCGCGCCGACTCCGGGCCGCTCTGTCTCGGCGTGGAAATCCCGGTAAAGGCCTGCCCCGAATGCCGCGCCAAAGGCTACCAGGTCGTGGAGGACGCCCAGATCAAGGGGACCTACCGCTACATCCAGCTCATCAACCGGTTGGACAAGGAGTACGTCCGCTACGGGTTTTAGGATGTCTCCGACGGCCGGGGCGCCGCCCCGGACCCCGCTGGGGCTCTGCCCCAGGCCCCGCCAGGGAACCCTTTGAAAAGGGTTCCCTGGACCCTCCCAAACTTTTTGTGTCGCCTGCGGCGAAGGTGCGGGCGCGGGTGTGTGGGGTGTTTGTTCGGTTGGCGTGGGCGTAGCTTGGCCGGTTGGTGTCCCGAAAGGTTCGCGCCGGGCGTCCACGGGCCTCGGAGGGCCGTCCGGCGCGAACCCTTCGGGACGGTTGCCAACGCCGCAGGCGGGGTGATGCGGACACGGCCAAGCGGTCTTGCGGCGTTCTGTGGCTGCTGCTGGCTGGTATCTTTTTAGGGAAAGCCTTTCTTCAAAAACAACCCTGCGATTTCGGGCAGAAAAAACGGCGTGCGTCTTCCGGCGAAGAAGCCCGTCGTTTCATCCGTTTTTTCTGCCCGAAATCGCACACCGGCACGGCGGAAGGCGTCTCTGTCCATCCTTTCGCGATCGCACGTACCTGAGCGAAGCGAACACGGGATTCTTAAGGCCCTCGGCCTTAAGCGGGTCCAGGGCAGCGCCCTGGTCTCTCCGAAGGAGCCGCCGGAGGCCTCCCCCCGAACGTAACAGGGCCCGACTCGGTATTGCCGAGCCGGGCCCTGTCGGTATGGAGGTGACGGTCTGTTAGCCGTTCAGTTTCTGCATGACCCAGGCCATGTTTTCGCCGAGGACGTCCATGGTCTGCATGCCTTCCTCGTCTTTGAGGACGTCGCCTTTGTCGAGGCCGAAGCCCATGTTCCAGTAGCGCGAGCCGGGCACGACCATCTGTTGGATGAAGAAGAAGGAGTTGAGGGTGTTGAAGGCCTGCATGGCCCCGCCTCGGCGGGCGGCGACGATGGCCGCGCCGACCTTTCGGGCGAAGATGTTGCCGTTGACCAGGCCGACGATGCCGGCGCGGTCGATGAGCGCGCTCATTTCGGTGGTGATGGTGGCGAAGTAGGTGGGCGAGGCGAGCAGGATGCCGTCGGCCGCGTCCATGGCCTCGATACACTCATTGGCGAAGTCGTTCTTGATGGAGCAGCGGCGGTCCTTGTTCTCGGCGCATTTGTAGCAGGCGATGCAGCCGTGCATTTTCTTGCCCGCCAGTTCGATCATTTCGGTCTCGATGCCCTGGGCCTCGAGTTTGGCCAGGGCACGTTGAATCATGTGCGCGGTGTTGCCGCCCTTTCGGGCGGATCCGTTGAATGCGACAACTTTCATGGGTTACTCCTGGAAGGCGTTGTAGTGGACCCGTTCCGCCTGGAACCGGCTCGGGGATTTGGGCTGCTGGGCGGGCCAGCCGATGGGGGCGAAGCCGAAGGGGATGATGTGTTCCGGAAGTCCGGCTATGGCCCGGTATGCGGTCATGCGTTCCTCCATGGGGTAGATGCCGGTCCAGACCGAGCCCAGGCCCAGGGCGTGGGCGGCCAGAAGCAGGTTCTCCATGGCGGCGGAGCAGTCCTGGACCCAGTAGCCGGGAAATTTTTCCTTGGTCAGGTCGCCGCAGACCAGGACGCCCACCGGCACCTGCAGGGCCATCTTCACGTAGGGGTGCACTTCGGCTATGGCGTCGAGTCGTTCGCGTTCGTTGAACACGATGAACTGCCACGTCTGCGCGTTGAGCGCGCTGGGGGCCATCATGGCCGCCTCGAGGATTTGGCGGACCATCTCCTCGGGAACGGGTTTGTCTTCGTATTGCCGTATGCTCCTGCGGGTGAGCAGGGCTTCCATGGTATCCATGTCTTCCTCCGTGTTCGGGGTGTGGGGCGCTATTTACCTAGTTCATGTTCTCTGCTAGTGGAGAGAAAAGATCAAGTACGCACTTCAAAGTTCTATAGTAACCCAAAATATACCGATGAGGCCGGCGGATGTTCCGGGCGGGTGTCTGTCGGCGGGAGGGATCATGAGCGCGGCGTGTTCGCAGAAGGTTTGCGGCGACAAGAAGTACTATTGCAGCATGGAGTTGACCCTTCAGGTCATCGGCGGCAAATGGAAGCTGATCATCCTGCACAAGCTGGGCAAGGAGGGAACCATGCGCTTCAGCGAGGTCAAGCGGTCCATCCCGAACATCACCCAGAAGATGCTCACCCAGCAGTTGCGCGAACTGGAGTCGGATGGCGTGGTCCGGCGCGAGGTCTATCCCCAGGTGCCACCCAAGGTGGAGTATTCCCTGACCGAAATGGGGGAGAGCATCCTGCCGCTCATCGAAAGCCTGTGCCATTGGGGCGAGCGGTACGTGGAGTGGTTCGAAGGGCAGCTGCCCGAGGCCGCCGAGGCGGTGTAGGCGGCCTATGGGCGCGGTCGCCGGGATTTCCGCTTTTCTCCCGGTGGTCCGTGCGGTAGTGTTGAAGACGAGGGGGGAGAACATGCACGGTAATTTCAGACAGGACGGGGCGGCCGTCCCGGGCGGCGCGGTCTTTGACGCGGTCGCGGCCAGCGCGGACATCGGCCTGACCCTCGAGGAGTTCGCGCCGCTGCTGACCAAGGCGGCGGTGGAGATCCGGCTGCGCCTGGACGCGGTCCGCCAAGGCATGGCCGACAACGACCTTGAGGCCGTGGCCCTGAACAGCCACACCATGAAGAGCGTGGCCGCCACCCTGGGGGCCGAAGCCGCCCGCCAGGCCGCGCTCGAACTCGAATGCTGCGCCAAGAACGGCGACGCGGCGCGCAGCCCCGAGCTGTTCGCCGACCTGGAGTTCCGGGCCGCCGAGTTGTTGACGGAGTTGGATCGGGCCTAGTCCTTTTGAAGAGAGAAATCAGGAGAGGACGGCCGCTTCGCGGCGTTGTCAGGTGACTTCGCCTTGATTCGCCCCGTCCTGCGGATTTGTCGGCGGGCAGCACCAGCTCTTAGGCGAGTCTTCAAGCCTTAGAGATAGCGACGGCAGCGATAGGGTTCGCACTCTTGCATCCCATATGGCGCCTTCGGCGCAAGGTAAATCAATGAGGAAGCCCGCCCCGTCCATATGGACGGGGCGGGCTTTTTGTTTCTTTTGCGGTGCGGGATCAGCCGCGGCAGTTGTGTTTCATGCTCGTGCCTTCCACGATGAAGACCACGGTTTCGGCCACGTTGGTGGACAGGTCCCCGACGCGTTCCAGGTGGCGCGCGCCGATGATGGCGTGCACGCCCCGCTCCACGATGCGCGATTCGGCGACCATGTCGGCGACCATCTGGCGCAGGATGGCGATGGTCAGGTCGTCGGCCTTGTCGTCCATGCGGCAGATCTGCCCGGCCAGGGAGACGTCGTCGTCCACGTAGGCCTTGAGCGCCTCGGAGAGCATCTTCTTGACCGTGTTGGCCAGGTCTTCCATCTTCGGGTTGTGGGGCATGGGCGGCCTGGTGGACAGGAAGATGGCCCGGTGGGCCAGGTTGACCGCCTCGTCGCCCAGTCGCTCCAGGTTCACCGTGATGCGCTGCGCGCCGACAATGGTGCGCAGGTCCACGGCCATGGGCTGGTCCAGGGCGAGGAGCTCCAGGCTGAAGTTGTCGATCTCGTCTTCCATCTCGTTGATGGCTTCATCGCCGACGATGACCGCTTCGGCCAGGTCGGCGTCGTTCTCGAGGTAGGCCCGGATCGCCTTGTGCACGGCGGATTCAGACAGGGCCGCCATGCGCAGGACCATGACCTTGAGGTCCTCGAGTTTTTTGGAAAAATGTGCGCGTTGTTCCATGATGCGTTGCGTCCTTTGCTGTTCAGCTTAACCGAAACGGCCCGTAATGTAATCTTCCGTCTGCTTGTTGGCGGGATTGGTGAACATGGTCTTGGTGTCGTCCACCTCGATCAGCTTGCCCATGTAGAAAAAGGCGGTTCGGTCGGACACGCGGGCCGCCTGCTGCATGGAATGGGTCACGATGATGATCGTGAATTCCTTTTTCAGCTCGTGGATCAGGTCCTCGATCTTCTGGGTGGCGATGGGGTCCAGCGCCGAGGCGGGCTCGTCCATGAGCAGGACCTCGGGCTCCACGGCCAGGGCGCGGGCGATGCACAGCCGCTGCTGCTGCCCGCCGGACAGTCCCAGGGCCGAGGTGTGCAGCCGGTCCTTGACCTCGTCCCACAGGGCCGCGCCCAACAGGCTCTCCTCGACCTTCTGCTCCATGTACTGCTTGTCCTTCACGCCGTTGACGCGCAGCCCGTAGGCCACGTTCTCGAAGATGGTCTTGGGAAAGGGGTTGGGCTTCTGGAAGACCATGCCGATGCGGCGGCGCAGGGAGACCACGTCCAGGCCCGGGGCGTAGATGTCCTGGCCGTCCAGGGTCATCCTGCCGTCCACCTTGGTGCCGGGGATGAGGTCGTTCATGCGGTTGATGCAGCGAAGGTAGGTCGACTTGCCGCACCCGGACGGTCCGATGAGCGCGGTGACCCTGTTGGACTCGAAGTCTATGCTGATGTCCTCCAGGGCCTTGAAGTCTCCGTAGTGGAAATCAAGGTTGGTGGAGGACACCTTTATGGTCGTCGTCATTGTTCGTGCTCCGTGGCAAAAAATAAGATGTGTTCCGCCGTCGGCGCAACGCACCACGAGTAACCCGATGGGGTTACGAGCCAATGACTCGTTTGTTACAATTGCGCGACAGCCTCCGGCTAGGGCAGGTCGACCAGGACGTGGAGCTGATCGCCGGCCTTGCGGATTTCGGGGGTCAGGCCCTTTTTCGGCGGGGTGCGGAAGTGGACGACCATGCGGAAATGGTCCGGGTGCTCGCCCATGACCACGTGTTTGACCACTCCTTCGGAGCGCAGCACGTTGCCGCCCCGGTGGGTCCATTTGCCCAGGATGTCGACCACCAGCCGTCTGGGGTTGTCCAGGTTCAGGAACGCGGTCCGGCCCACCGGCCGGTCGGCGACCACGTTGAGGACAAAGCCCTGCCCGGTCTCGTCCAGCGTCACCGAACGGATCGCGCCGGTCCCCTCGACCGGGGAGATGGCCGGGATTTCCGCCTGTTCGGCGGGCGTGGGTTCAGGGGCCGGTTCGGCGTTGTCGGCCGGGGCCCGGGTATCGGAGGCGGCCTGTTCGGTGGGCGCGGGCGTTGCGGAACCATCCGCTTCCGCAAGATCCGGCTCCGGGGTGAGCGGCTCCTCGGCGGAGGTGGCGGACGAGGCCGGGGCCTCGCTGCCGTCGGGCAGGACCTTGGGCAGGACCGTGAAGTCCACGTCCATGCGGACCTCGCTGCGCTCCCCGCCGGTCGCCTGCCCCTGAGCCAGGCCCGGACGGGCGGTCAGGGCCAGGGCGAGAAGCCCGGCCATGGCGCAGGCCGCCGGGAAAAGGAACCAGTGCCTGAACGTATTCGACATGCATACCCCTTGCGGATTGAAAAACTCCAGTGGTCTATACTGGAATTGTCGCCCAAAGGCAAAGCCGGAACGGGTCAGAGGGAGTCGTAGTAGTCGGCCAGATCCGAGGCGATGCGCCGGTCGGACCAGCACGCCTCCATGAAGCGGCGGCCCGCTTCTCCGGCCTGTTCGCAGTAGCCGCGGTCCTTGGCCAGGCGCAGCAGCAGGTCGGCCAGTTGGTCCTGGTTCGTGGCCGTGAGCCACGGCAGTTCCCCGGTACCGGCGAATTCCGTGATGCGCGCCCGGTTCCAGTCGTCCAGGGCGGCGATGACGGCCAGCCCCTGGGAGAGCCCCTCCAGGCTGGACACGCCGTAATACCCCTGCATGTGGTCGAACAGGGCGTGGCAGCGCCGTTTGCGGGCCAGACACTCGTGGTTGGGCACGTCGTCGATCATATCCACGGAGACGTACACGTTGCGCCGGTTGACGTACTTGACCGCAGCCAGGAACTCCTCGGTGTTCTTGAGGTCCTTGCGCGTGGGCGAGTGGCAGACCTTGAGCTGGCCCGGGTCGTCGAAGCGGCCCCACATGGGCTTGAGCAGCGGGTCGTCGATGGGCACCAGGTTGGGCTGCCAGCGGGCCTCGGGCAAAAGCCGGAGCAGGTCCGGGGTGGACACGAGCAGGTTGGTCCGCTTGAGCTCGCGGTACTTCTCGAGGAAGGAACCGGGATTCGAGCGGAAGTCGTGGTGCCCGTGGTGATGGTGGACCACGGCCTTGCCCCGGATGTAGTCCGCCGGTTTGAGCGGGCCGAAGGGCTGGTTCTCGTCGCAGGTCATGTGGAAATGGAAGACGTCGGCCTCACGCATGAGGATGGCGACCTCCTCCATGCCGTCCGGGCCGAGGTCCGGGACGTGCAGGTCCTTTTCCCAGTCGTGGGTGTAGCGGGTCTCCAGGGTGACCAGCCGAGCCGAGTGGGCCGTGTACCGGTTGAGCGCCTTGCAGAACTGGATGGCGGTCCCGGCGGGATCGTTTATGGCGAGCATGAGGATGCGCATTGCGGGCTTCCTTCCTTGATAACTGATGTCCACATTTTCGATGAATTCCTCCACGGCGTCGGCCAGCCGTCCGGCCTTCGCCCCATCCCTGCGCCGTCCCGCGTCCTCGATGGCCGCGCCCAGCTCGGTCAGTCTGGGCAGGCCGAAGGAGCCGCCGCTGCCCCGGAGCACATGCCCCTGGCGCGTCACGGCCTCGAAGTCGCCCTTCTCGACCGCCGCCCGCAGTGTCGCGAGCCCCGCGCGCCGCAGCGCGAGATAACGGTCCATGATGGGTGCAAGCTCGGGATCGACGGTCACCGGATACTCCGGCATGGCGGTCACTCCGATTTCGGGGTCCCCTTATCCACGGTCCCCGCCGTCCAGCGCCTGTCCGCAAGCGGGTGGGGCGGCAAGTCGATCGTGAATGAACATATATCGTCCAGGCGGGCCTTTGCCGAGGCCAAGGCCTGGTTCGGAAGTTGGCCGCCCCTGTCGCGAGCCGGGAACGGGGCCGTGGCGGGGCGGGGGGCGAGTCGGTTCGGACGCATGCCGGTTCCTAGAATTTGGACCCCCGCGATCTGCCGTCGCCCACGGCCGCGAGCTGGGCCTTGTTCAGCTTCTTGACCCAGACTTCCCCGGTCTGGGTGTTGAACAGGAGTTTGCGGCCCTGGGAACCGCCCACGTCCTGGGCCTGGATGTCCAGCCGGGCGAACTTGAGCAGCTTCTTGGCCATCTCGATGTTGCGTCTGCCGATGTTGTACGAGCCCGAGGGCTCCATGTTGTTGACCGCCACGCCCTGGCCGCCGCCGAACATTTTGATGCACAGCTCGCGTCGCGGCACGCCGATCTTGTCCATGGTCTCGAGCATGTTCTGCAGGGCCGTGTCAACGAAGCGGCATATCTGCGGCTCCGGGCCCTGGTGCCGGGAGGTGGAGCTGTCCGGGAGAAAGGCGTGGCAGATGGCCCCTATGCCCATCTTGGGCGAGTGGATGGTCACGGCCAGGCACGAGCCCAGGACGGTCGTGACCAGGGTGGGCTGCACGCCGATAAAGCAGTCGCCCGTCTGCAAAAAAACCTTGGCCATGTGCGGCCCAATCGTTTTCATTCGCTTCTCCGGTTCAGGGGCGGCGCCCCAGAGGATTTTATCATACTATAAAATGCTTCATTTTTGTGTCTAAAGTCAACCGCCCGGTGTCTTTCCGGCCCGCCTTGTACACAAAAAATACCGGAAATCCAAATTATAAAAGAGCGCGTATGGAAAATACGCCATATTTCATGTAACCAGGATGGTCCGGAGGTGCCCATGCAGGGACGGAATCGACGAATTCTCACGTTGTTGCTCATCATGGTGGCGCTCGTGGCCGCGGTCTCCATGTACGGCACGCGGCTGCAGTTCCAGACGGCCATCAAGGAGGAGCGGGTCCGGCTGCAGGAGCTGGTCCAGAGCCAGGCGAGCCTGGCCGAGGAGATGGGGCGGATACCCCGGGCCGAGCAGTCTCCGAAGGTGCCCACGGCCACCCGCGATGCGATACTCTACCACATCGGCAGGGCCCAACGGGACTTCGAGCTCCAGAGCCTGACCGGCGAATTCATCGTGGCCCGGCTCGACGGTGGGGACATCCTCCATCTCCTGATAAACGGCATGCCCGTGTCCATGTCCGCGCCCGACGCCCGGACCCCCCTGGACAAGGTCGGCGAAGAGCCCATGCGGCGGGCTCTGTTCGGGGAGACCGGGACCATGATCGGGCCCAATCACCGGGGTGTCGAGGTGGTTGCCGCCTATGCCCCCATCGCCCTCGGCAACGGCACGCTCGGCCTGGTGGCCAGGATCGACCTGGATGAGATCCGCGCCCCGTTCATCCGCGCCAACGTGCAGGTCTTCGGGGTGGGCATGGGCCTGACCATCCTGTGCGCCTTCCTGTTCCTCAAGGTCAGCGAGCCGCTGATTCACGACCTGCAACTGAGCGAGAAGAGCTACCGCGACCTGGTGGAGGGGGCCAACAATCTGATCCTGCGCATCAACGAGGCGGGCGAGATCACCTTTGCCAACTCCTTTGCCCGGACCTTCCTGGTCGGGGCGGACGGAGGCCTGCTGGGACGCACGCTCATGTCCTTCTTCGAAGTGCAGGCCGAGGGCGTGGGGTTGGAGCAGGTGGTCGAGATCATCGGCGGCGAGGGCCGCCAGAACGAGATTCCGGTGCGCATGGTAGACGGCCGGGTGGGTTACGTGTCCTGGACGGTCAAGCTGGTCATGGACCAGGGGCGGCCCGCCGAGCTGCTGTGCATCGGCAACGACGCCACGCGCATCCACAAGGCGAACACGGCCCAAAAGGAGTCCGAGGAGCGCTTCCGGGGGCTGGCCAAGGCCTCGCCCGTGGCCATCATCATCACCGACATCGCCGGGAACCTCCTTTACGCCAACGAAAAGATGCACGAACTGACCCGGGCCACGGCGGTCCAGCTGGCGGGCCAGGGATGGCTGAACAGCGTGCACCGCGAGGACCGCAAGCTGGTTTGGAAGCACTGGCTGGAGCGGGTGGGCCCGGCCACGGACAAGGTCGAACTGCGGCTCATGTCCGGCAACGGGGAGTTCGTCTGGGCCCTTTGGCAGGTGGTCGAGATGGGCAACACCCGGGGCGAGACCGCCGGGAATATCCACACCTTCACCGACATCACCGAGATCAAGGAGGCCCAGCTGGCCATGAGCCGCCTGAACGCGGCCATCGACCAGGCGGCGGAGATGATCGTCATGAGCGACCTGGACAAGGTCATGACCTACGTGAATCCGGCCTTCGAGGCGGTCTCGGGCTACTCCCGGGCCGAGGCCGTGGGCAAGACGACCGACATCCTGTCCAGCGGGGAGCAGCCGCAGGAATTCTATGACGATCTGTGGGGGACCGTGGCCGGCGGCAAGGTCTGGAAGGGGCGGATCGTCAACCGGCGCAAGAACGGCGAGCGGTACACCGTGGAAGCGAGCATCGGGCCCATCCGCAACCACGCGGGCGAGCTGATCGGCTTTGTCGGCCTGGGCCGCGACATCTCCCAGCAACTGGTGGTGGAATCGCAGCTGCGGCAGTCCCAGAAGCTCGAATCCATCGGCGAGCTGGCCGCGGGCATCGCCCACGAGATCAACACCCCGACCCAGTACGTGACCTCGAACCTGCAGTTCCTGCACGACTCCTGCGGGACCTATGCCGAGGCCGTGGGGCGCTGCCGGGAACTGATCGGTTTCGTGAAGGAACACCCCGACCTCTTCCCGGACGCGGGCTTCCGCGAGCGGGCCGAAACGGCCCTGGACGAGGAGGAGATGACCTATCTGGCCGAGGACGTGCCGGCCGCCCTGGAAGAGTCTTCGGCCGGGCTCAAGCGCATCGCCGAGATCGTCCGCTCCATCAAGCAGCTGGCCCACCCCGGTGAACTGGCCAAGGCGTTCCACGACCTCAACGAGATCGTCCAGAACGCCGTCACCGTGTCCACCAACGAGTGGAAGTACGTGGCGGCCATGGACTTCACCCCGGACGAGTCCCTGGCCCCGATCTTCTGCCTCAAGGGCGAGGTGGGACAGGTGGTCCTGAACCTGATCGTCAACGCGGCCCACGCCATCGAGTCCAAGCTCAAGGGAAGCGACGGGCAGGGGGCCATCACCATCCGTACCCGGAGCGAAGGAAAGTTCGCGGTGCTCGAGGTCACCGACACCGGCACGGGCATGTCCCAGGAGATTGCCTCCAAGGCGTTCGATCCCTTCTTCACCACCAAGGAGGTGGGCAAGGGCACGGGACAGGGGCTGGCCATCTCCCACAACGTGGTGGTCGGCATGCACGGCGGCCGCATCGAGATCGATAGCGTGGAGGGCGAGGGCACGACCTTCACGGTTCGGCTGCCCTTTGAGGAGCTTCCGGCGGACTAGTCGCCGGGTTCGCGGATGCGCCCTTCGTCCATGAGCGCCAGGGCGATGTCCACCACCTGCGCGTCGAACAGCCGTCCCCGCCCTTCGAGCAGGTAGCCGACGGCCTCGCTCTTGCCCAGGCCGTGACGGTAGGGCCGGTGGGTGATGATGGCGTCGATGATGTCGGACACGCACAGAATCTTGGACTGGAGCAGCAGTTCGTCTCCGGAAAGCCCTTCCGGATAGCCGGATCCGTCCAGCCGTTCGTGGTGCTCGCGGATCATCCGGGCGATGGGCCATTCCACGCCCAGCCCCTTGAATATCTCGGCCCCCACCTCGGCGTGGGCCTTGATGATCGAAAATTCGGCGTCGGTCAGCTCGCCCTGCTTGTTCAGGATGTGGGACGGCACGGCCACCTTGCCGATGTCGTGGACCATGGCCCCCAGGCGCAGCCCGGCGATGTCGTCCTCGGCCATGCCCATGCGCTCGGCGATCATGACCGCGATGTCCGCCGTCCGGTCCATGTGACCCGAGGTGTACGGGTCGCGGAACTCCACCAGCCGGGTGAAGGCGCGCAGGGTTTGCTCGAAGCCGTCCTTGAGCCGGCGCACGATCTCCAGCTCTTTGGCGGCCCGGGCCATCTCGGCATGCTCAATGCCTGCGGATATGGCCATGACCAGGTCGTCCGGGTCGGACGGTTTGGTCAGGAAGCGGAAGATGGCCCCGGTGTTCACGGCCCGGATGGCGGTGTCCATGTCCGCATAGCCGGTCAGGATCATGCGCACGGTGTCCGGGTGGCGGTCGGCGACCTCGGCCAGCAGGGTTATGCCGTCCAGGTCCGGCATCTTGAAGTCCGAAACCACCACGGTGAACGGGCCTTGGGCCTCCATGACCTCCAGGGCCGAGGTCCCGCCCTGGGCGGTATGCAGGTCGAAATGCGCGCGCAGGGTCCTGCGGTGGGCGTCGAGCACCTTGGGCTCGTCGTCCACCATGAGCACCGGGACGTTCCTGAATGCCTCGCGCCAGGCCATCAGTCCACGGTCTCCGGCACGAGCACGGTGAAGGTCTCGGGGATGCCGACCTTTTCCGCGAACATGTGCATGCGGTCTATCTTGTCCTTGGTCAGCTCCAGGCTCTTGCGCACCAGCAGGGCCCCCTGCCTGGAGACCACGTCCTCGTGCAGGACCATGCCCGGGATGAGTTCTTGGAGGGTCACGGTGCGGATGGCGTAGCGGGCCTCCACCCCGAGCATGCCCTCGAGATAGTACATCAGTTCGGGGTCGTACTCCTCAATGGTCTTTTCCATGCTCAGGAAGGCCTTTTGCGGGTTTTCCTCGCGCTGCCGTGCCATGTCGTAGTCCAGGGCGACCTTGAGGATGCGCCCGCCAATGGGGATGTCCTCCTCCTTGAGGTTGTCGCGCGGGGTGCCCGTGCCGTCGAACCCCTTGAGCTGGTAGGCGATCATGTCCGCTATGGAATTAAGCCGGGGCAGCTTGCTCACCAGGCTCTGGGCGATGACCGGATGCATCTCCCACAGCTGCACCTGCTCGGGGGTCAGTTCCCCGCCGGTCTCCAGGGTCTCCAGGGTGCCGGGAGGCAGGATGAGCGTGCCGAGCTGGCAGAGCATGGCCGCGATGTCATAGCGCCACAGGTCCTTGAATTCCTTCTTCTCGGCGAAATAGCGCACGTAGCGGCGCACGCGGTTGATGCGCTCGCCCGCGTGGGGGTTGACCATGGCGGTGATCTCGCTGAGCAGGTCCACGCTGCCCTTGAGGGTCTTTTCCAGCAGGACCCGCTTGGCCGTGACCAGTTCGTACTGGCGGACCGCGTCGGCCACGTTCTGGAGCAGGTTGTCGCGCTCGCACGGTTTGGTCAGGAAGCGGAAGATGTTGCCGTCGTTGACCGCGCGGATGGCGTTGTCCAGGTCCGCGTATCCGGTCAGCATCAGCCGGGTGGTGTCCGGGCTCAGGGTCTTGAGCTCGTTGAGGAACTCGATGCCGTTCATGCCCGGCATCTTGAAGTCCGAGACGGCCGCGGCATAGGGCTTGGTCCGGTCCAGGCGCTTCAGGGCTTCGGCCGGGACGGATTGCACGTCGACCTCGTACAGTTCGCGCAGCTGGCGGCGCAGGGCGGAGAGGACGTTGGGCTCGTCGTCGACGAGCAGGATGCGCGGCTTCATGGCTACCCCCTGTCCAGAATGTCGTCGAGGAGATTCTCGTCGGCGCAGTTGAAGTCGTCGATATCCCGCCAGTGGTCGGAGATATAGTCCAGCCAGGTGTGCAGCCGCGTTTCCTCGAACAGCCGCGGGGCGATGTCCTCCCGGATGCGGATTCGGGAGTAGTCCTTGTGGAAGATCACGCAGTGGTGATCGATGGAGTTGGCCGCGGTGACCACGTTGGGGATGTACTCGTCCGAGGGCCGGTGGTCGTGGTGGTAGCCGATGGCGTGGACCACCTCGTGGGACATGCCCCACAGGCCCATGAGATAGGCCCCCATCTCGGCGTGGGAGGTGCCGAAGACCTCGCGCTCGACGCGATAGACCGGGCCGCCGTTTTCGCGGACCGACTTGAGGACCTGGCCGTATCGCTCGGGGAAATAGTTGATCAGGATGAGCTTGCCCACGTCGTGCAGCAGCCCGGCCATGCGGCAGCTGACGATGACGTTCTTGTCCGCCTTGTCGCACTCGGCGATGAGCCGGGCGATGTTGGCCACCCGGAAGCAGTGCTCCCAGAGCATGTTCAACTTGAGCCCGGTCAGGGCGTGCCCGTCGTAGGAGGTGAACAGGTGGGTGGACAGGATCAGCGCCTTGATGGTCTCCAGCCCGAGCATGGTGATGGCCTTGTGCATGGAGTCGATGTGCGTGGGCAGGCCGAAGAAGGGCGAGTTGACCAGCTTGAGGATCTTGGCCATGAGCCCCACGTCCTGGGTGATGGAGTCCGCGATGCGCTCGATGGACGGCTCGGGCTTGGCCAGTTCGTCGCGGATCTCCTGGAAGACCTTGGGAATGACCGGCAGGGCGTCGATTTCGGTGACCAGCTTGAGCATCTCGGGATCGGTCAGGACCTCCTTGGACAGCAGGGCGCCCTCGATGCGGGCGACCAGGGCCTCGGCGGTGCACGGCTTGGAGATGTACTGGTGCACGGAGCGGATGGAGCGGATGACCTCGTTCAGGTCCACCTGCCCGGACAGGGCGATGCGGATGGTCCCGGGGTAGGCGTCCTTGACGCGGGTGAGCAACTCGGCCCCGTCCATGCCCGGCATCTTGATGTCCGACACGATGACGTCGAACCGGGCCTTCTCCAGGGCTTCCAGGGCGGCCTGGCTGGAGTTGACCAGGACCATGTCCCAGTGGTCGCTCTTGTTCCGCAGCATTCGGCGCAGCGCGGCGAGAACGTTGGTCTCGTCGTCCACGAAAAGCAGGCGTATCTTGTTCATCGGCGGGCGGTCCTTGTTCCGGTGCGGAAAAGCATGTTTCCAATACACCGTACACGAAGTCGCGGGCCGTGAGAATTATAAGATTCCCTTTTCTTCCGAAGAATTCCGGCCGTGGCGCCGGGCCGGGCGGGATCAGCCCCGTTCGCGGGCGCGGATCTGCCGCGTGACCAGCTGGGCCAGGGCCAGGGAGGCCAGGGACAGGCCCACGGCCACCAGGAAGACCAGCTTGTAGTCGGCCATCCAGATGAGGCCGCCGGTGATCGGCACGACCACGGCCGCGATGTGGTTGATGGTGAAACCCACGGCCATGCCCGAGGCGATGTCCTGCGGGTCCGCGATCTTCTGATAGAAGGTCTTGATGGCGATGGCGAAGTTGAAGACGATGTTGTCCAGGATGTAGAGGGAGGCCGCCAGCAGCGGACTCTCGGTCAGGGCGTAGCCCAGGAAGATGACGGCCAGGGCGGTGTATTCCACGGTCAGGACCGAGCGTTCGCCGAACCTGTTGATGGACCGCCCGATGATCGGGTTGGCGAAGTAGTTGATGACGTTGTTGCAGACGAACAGGATGGTCACCTGCTCGATGGTGTAGCCGAACTTGGTGACCAGCAGGAACACGGCGAAGACCGTGAATATCTGCCGCCGCGCGCCGCTGAGGAAAGTCAGGGCGTAGTAGAGCCAGTAGCGGGAGCGGAAGGTCATCTTCTTGACCTGGGGCGGCAGGTCGGCCCGCGACGGGTCGCGGGTCAGCCCCCACAGACCGGCGGCCACGGCCACCCCGCCGAGCAGGGCGAACATCTCGGTGTAGCCCAGGCCCTTGGCCAGGAAGTAGATGACCGCGCCCACGCTGATGTTGGTCAGGGCGGTGATGGACCGCAGCCGGGCCATGATTACCGGGGCTTCGGTGCGGTCGAAATACTGCAGGGTCAGGGACTGGTTCATGGTCTCGTAGTAGTGGAAGCCGAAACTCATGAGCAGGGTGGTGAAGACCAGCCCGCCCAGGGAGGGCATGAACCCGGTCAGGCCCACGCCCATGCCGAGCACGACCACGGACAGGGCGGCCAGCCGGTGCTCGGAGATGATCAGGATCATGTAGATGGCCAGCAGGGCCAGGAAGCCGGGCACCTCGCGCACGGACTGGACCACGCCCATGCCCATGCCGTCCAGCCCGGCCACCTCCACGGCAAAGTTGTTCAGCAGGGTGCGCCACCCCTGGAAGGCCGCGCCGGTGCAGACGACCAGCACCAGCAGGAAGATGTACATGCGCCGTTTCTTGTTCGCGTCGGTCATTTGATCGAAATCCTTGGTTGGGGGAGCCAGACAATAGGGCTTGGACCCGGCAAAGATCAAGTGTAGAATCGGGCCATGCCCGATACCCCCATTCTCGTGTCCGCCTGCCTGGCGGGCATATACTGCCGTTACAGCGGCGCGGTCGAACCCATTGAGCCCGTGGTGGACCTGGTCCGCAAGGGGCTTGCCGTGCCGTTCTGCCCCGAGGTTCACGGCGGCCTGCCCACCCCGCGCAGGCCGTGCGAGATCCTTGGCGACCGCGTGGTGGACGCCGATGGCGCGGACCGCACCGCCGAGTTCAGGCGCGGGGCCGAGGAAGGGCTCAGGCTGGCGAGGCTTCTGGGCTGCCGCCAGGCAGTGCTCAAATCGCGCTCCCCGTCCTGCGGCTCGGGCGAGGTCTACGACGGGACCTTCACCTCCACGCGGGTGGCGGGCGACGGGTTGTTCGCCCGGCTGCTCAAGGAGCACGGCATCACCGTGCGCACCGAGGAGGACCTGGCCGGGTGAGCGGGCCGCTGCAATTCGCCGGGCTGCCCCTGGCCGTCAAGGCCAATCCGCGCGCCAAACGGGTGCTGGTCAAGTTGATGCCGGGCCTGGGGCTGGAGGTGGTCGTGCCCAGGCGGTTCGATGCCTCGCTGGTGCCGTCCATCCTCGAGGAGAAGCGGGCCTGGATCGAGCGCACCCGCGACCGCATGCTCGCCGCCGGGATCGACCTGTCCGGCACGTTGCCCGAACTGCCCGAGGTCATCGAATATCGCGCCTGGGAACGGACCGTGCGGGTGGACTACCTGGACCGGCCGGGCGCCATCCGGCTGACGGAGAACGCGGCCCGATGGCAGGTGGCCGGCCCCCTGGCGGGCCGCGAGGCGATCTTCGAGAAGCTGCGCGCCCTGACCGTGAAAAAGGCGCGCGAGGTGCTCCTGCCATGGCTCGACCGGACCAGCCGCCGGACCGGGCTGGTGTACTCCGCCTTGCGCGTGCGGCGGCAGAAGACCCGCTGGGGCAGCTGCTCGTCGCGCGGGACCATCTCGCTGAACGCCAAGCTCCTGTTCCTGCCGCCCGACCTGGTGGATCACCTGCTCCTGCACGAGCTCTGCCACACCCGCCACATGAACCACTCCCCGGCGTACTGGGCCTGCGTGGCCGGTTTCGAGCCCGACTACCGACGGCTCGAGAACGCGGTCAGCCGGGGCAACCGCTACGTGCCTGCCTGGTTCCGCTGAGTCCGGGATCCTTTTCCGCCACCGCCGCTCCCTCTGGCGCCTGTCCGGGTTGACGGGGCGGCCCGGCCCATGTAGGCTTCGAAACATGTCGAAGTCAAAGGCCGAGACCGAGCCTGTCACCGCCACGCCCGAGGACGAGCTGGAGCAGATGGCGCGCATGTTCAAGGCGCTGTCCAACCCGCATCGGTTGCGCATCTACCGCGAGCTGGCGTCCTGCGTCTGCAAGTCCGTGGCCCGGACGCCCGAGGAGTTCGGCAACTGCCAGTGCGGGTTCGCCGAGCGGTTCGGCCTGGCCCCGTCCACGGTGTCGCACCACTTCAAGGAACTGCGCGAGGCCGGACTCATCCACATGAAACGCGAAGCCAAGACCGTGCTCTTCTGGGTGGACCAGGAAGCCGCAAGCAAGCTGCGCCATGTGCTCAACGGGTAGCGGGGAATGTGTGGATGCCGCTTCGCGGCGATGAACAGGTGATTTCGCCTCCGGCGGGCAAGGGTTCGCACCCTTGCATCCCGGTTATGCGCCTTCGGCGCGGTGTCGGGTTATATTGGGTTGAGGGGAGCTCTTTTTTTTGGCTGATGCCTTCGATGATTCGTGAAGTCTAGAACGCTCAAACCTGCGCGGTCGGAACGCGCGAAACAAGGAGTTAACATGAAACTGATGGCCTTCAACGGCAGTCCGAGGAAGAAGTGGAATACCGCGACCATGATCGAGCACGCCCTGGAGGGTGCGCGCGAGGCCGGGGCCGAGGTGGAGCTGATCCATCTGTACGATCTCGATTTCAAGGGGTGTTCCAGCTGTTTCGCCTGCAAGCGGCTGGGCCGCAAGGAGGTCGGCGTGTGCACGGTGAAGGATGATCTCAAGCCCATCCTGGAGCGGGTTCGCGAGGCGGACGCGCTGCTCGTCGGCACCCCGGTCTATTTCGGTACGGAATCGGCTTGCACGCGGGCCTTTCTGGAGCGGGTCCAGTTCCCGTATCTCAACTACGCGGACTATAGCCGGTCGCATTTCCCGAGAAAAATCCCGACCGCTTTGATCTACACCATGAACGTGACGGAAAGCATGTTGAAGGATCTGAACTACCCGGTCGTCTTCGAACGGGCCCGGAACTTCATGGGCCTCCATTTCGGAAGTTGTGAGCTGCTGCTGTCCACGAACACGAGCCAGTACAAGGATTACGACAAATACGAAACCGGCTTCAACAAGGACGACAAGGCCCGTCAGCATGCCGAGCAGTTCCCCAAGGACTGCCAGGCGGCCAAGGAACTCGGCGCCCGCCTTGCCCAAGGCTACCAAGCCTGATTTCGTCCCACCCCGTTCCTGTCCCAAAAAATCGGGGCCGCGTGCACAAGCATTCGGCCCCGATTTTTTCCCTCCAACCATCCGTTCTTACCCGGTCCTACTTTCTCCAGAGCGCATACAAAAAAACGCTCACCCCGCGAAGCGGCATAAAAAGTTTAGGAAGGAAGAGGGGATGGGGGTCCGGGGGAAGGGGAGAGGGAAACCCTTTCAAAGGGTTTCCCTCTCCCTTCCCCCGGCCGCCGGAGGCAGCCTTTCGCTCTAGCTCTCGGCGTCTTCGAATTTGGTTTGGATGATGGCGGCGTCCTCGGGCCCGGCCTCGAGTTGCAGGGACTGGGACTGTCCGTGGCAACGCACGCCTTCCGAGGTCAGGGTGATATATCCGGCGGACAGGGCGGTGGTGTACGGCATCTGCTCGCGCATCTCGTCGAAGTTGATGCGGCTGGGGAAGATGATGGGCACGGCGGCGCCGGAAAAGTCTTCGAACATGATGTATTTCATGGCAGGGCTCCTTGCGGTAGACAGTAGCCGTTGGCCGTCCGCAGATCAAGATGTTGCCTGATCCTGTCCGACAGGATACACCTACACCCCATGCGCGAATACAAAAAAATCGGCGTCTGGCAAACCGCGTTCCTGGGTGACGCGGTTCTGACCCTGCCGCTGCTCAGGGCGTTGAAGGGCCGCTATCCGGACGCGGAAATCCATTTTTTCGTGCGCGCCGGAGTGCAGTCCGTGTTCGAGGGCCAGCCCGAGATCGCGCAAGTGCGCCCCTTTGCCAAGCGCGGCACGCAGAAGTCGTTGAACGCGGCGGTCCGGCTGGGCTGGGAGATCGGCCGCGAAGGGTTCGACCTGTGGATATCCACCCACACCAGCCTGCGTTCCGCCCTGGTGGCCGGTGCCACGGGCATAAAGAGGCGCATCGGCTACAACCGGCCGTGGTACAACCGGCTGGCCTACACCGAGACCGTGGACCGGCGTTTCGACGAGCTGGCCGAGATCGAGCGGCTCATGGAGCTGGTCCGGCCCCTGGGCATCACCGGCCCGGCACCCAAGGCACGGCTGGTCCTGCCTGGGAAAGCGGTGGGCGCGGCCGACCATTTCTGGGAGACCTTCGGATTCGACCGGCCCGTGCTCGGCATCCATCCCGGCTCCACCTGGCCGACCAAGTGCTGGCCCGAGGAATATTTCAGCGAGATCGTCGGCCGGGCCGTCGACGGGGGCGCGCACGTGCTCGTCTTTGCCGGGCCGGGCGAGGAGGCGGTGGCCGCGCGGGTCATCGACCGGGCCCAGGCCGACCCGCAGAGGGTGACCAACCTGGCCGGGCAGCTCTCGCTCCCGGAACTGGCGGCCTACCTGGGACGGCTCGACGCGTATCTGACCAACGACTCGGGCCCCATGCACCTGGCCTGGACACAGGATGTCCCCCTGGTCGCCCTGTTCGGCCCGACCGTGGAAGGGCTCGGCTTCTTTCCGCGCGGTGAGAACTCCACGGTGTTGCAAAACGAGGACTTGGACTGCCGCCCCTGCGGCCTGCACGGTCCGAGGAAATGCCCGAAAGATCACTTCAAGTGCATGCGCGACCTCACCCCGGACCGGGTCTGGGACGCGGTCCGGGGCAAGCTCGGGGTGTAGCCTGGCCTAATCCTGTTTGCGCAGTTCGGTCTTGAACCGGCCCTTGAGGGTCCGATAGACCTTGCCGCCCTCAAGAAAAATCCTGCCGTTGCCTTTTTCCCCGAACACGATGGATTCGCCGTCCAGAGCCGCCGGCACCCAGTTGCTGAACTTGTCGCCGAACTTGACGTACATGACGTACCCTTTTTCCCGCTGCTCAAGGGCATAGGCGAAGGGGACCCGGATATCGTCGCCGCTTTGGAACCGCCCCAACAGGGCTGATGCCACCGGGGTCACGACCGTGACCTTGAAGGGGGAATCCCCGGCCATGTCGGTATCGGTCACTTCGAGGGCCAGGGCGGCCGTGGCGAGCAGGCCGGTCAGGATCAGGGAGGCGAGAGAGAGGGACAAGGTAAATCGTTTCATCTGTTCTCCAAGGTTTTGCGCCGAGGACGGCGGTTGACGGGAAAAGCCGTTTCATATCCCGGCCTGCCCGGGATATCCATCAACAAACCTTAAGAATGGAGAGAGATTGCCAAACGGTATGAAAAAGGGCGGTTCCTTGCGGAGCCGCCCTTTTGTTATCGGGTGGGGGAATCGACCGGTGTTAGCAGGTGCCTGCGCCCTGTCCGTTGGACTTGCAGCTGATGCGCGTGATGGCGCGCTTCAGGGCTGCCTGGTTGCGGGTGGCCTCGATCTTTTCCTTTTCGGCCCTGGCGCGCTGTTCGGCGCGTTCCTTGGCCTTCATGGCGCGTTCCACATCGATCTCCGTGGCCTTTTCGGCAACCTCGGCCAGGATGGTGACCTGGTTGTTGCTCACTTCGGCGAAGCCGCCGGAGACGAAGACGTAGTACGCCTTGCCGTCTTGTTTGTAGTGAAGATTGCCGATCCCGAGAGCGGACAGGAAGGGCACGTGGTTCGGCAGCACGCCGAATTCGCCCATGATGCCGGGCGCGCCCACGTAATCCACGTCCTCGGAAAGAACCTTCCGGTCGGGAGTGACAATTTCAAGCTTCATAGTGGCCATGAGTTACCTCGCTTACTGCTTGGCTTTTTCGATGGCTTCCTCGATCGGGCCGCACATGTAGAAGGCCTGCTCGGGCAGGTCGTCGTACTTGCCGTCCAGGATGTCCCGGAACGCCTTAACGGTGTCCTCGGTCTTGACGTACACGCCGGCGACGCCGGTGAAGACCTCGGCAACGTGGAACGGCTGGGACAGGAAGCGCTGCACGCGACGGGCGCGGGCGACGGTCAGCTTGTCCTCGTCGGACAGTTCGTCCATACCGAGAATGGCGATGATGTCCTGCAGGTCCTTGTACTTCTGGAGCACGGACTGGACTTCACGAGCGGTGTTGTAGTGCTCTGCGCCCAGAACGTCCGGGGAGAGGATACGCGAGGTGGAGTCCAGCGGGTCAACCGCGGGGTAGATGCCGAGCTCGGCGATCTGACGGGACAGAACCAGGGTGCCGTCAAGGTGCGCGAAGGTGGTGGCCGGCGCGGGGTCGGTCAAGTCATCGGCGGGCACGTAAACGGCCTGGACCGAGGTGATCGAACCCTTGTTGGTCGAGGTGATGCGCTCCTGCAGGCCACCGAGGTCGGTGCCCAGGGTCGGCTGGTAGCCAACTGCGGAAGGCATGCGGCCGAGCAGTGCGGAGACCTCGGAACCAGCCTGGGTGAAGCGGAAGATGTTGTCGACGAAGAGCAGCACGTCCTGGCCTTCCTCGTCACGGAAGTATTCCGCGCAGGTCAGGGCGGTCAGCGCGACGCGGGCACGGGCTCCCGGAGGCTCGTTCATCTGGCCGTAGACCAGGGCGGCTTTCTCCAGAACGCCGGCTTCCTTCATTTCGTGGTAGAGGTCGTTGCCCTCACGGGTGCGCTCGCCGACACCGGCGAACACGGAGATGCCGCCGTGCTGTTTGGCGATGTTGTTGATCATCTCCATGAGGATAACGGTCTTGCCGACGCCGGCGCCGCCGAACAGGCCCATCTTGCCGCCCTTGGGGAACGGGATGAGCAGGTCGACGACCTTGATGCCGGTCTCGAGCAGTTCGACCTTGGTGGACTGCTCGGTGAAGGCGGGAGCCTCACGGTGAATGGGCAGGCGCTTTTCGCAGGGAACCTCGCCCAATTCGTCGACGGGGTTGCCGACGACGTTCATGATGCGGCCCAGAGAACCGGAACCGACGGGCACGGTGATGGGCGACTCGGTGTCGGTCGCCACCATGCCGCGGACGAGACCTTCGGTGGCGTCCATGGCGATGGTCCGGACCACGTTGTTGCCCAGGTGCTGGGCCACTTCGCAGACCAGCTCCGGCGCGTCCGTGTTGTTGGGGTTTTTGATCTCCAACGCAGACAGAATGTTGGGAAGATTCCCTTCGGTAAATTCGACGTCGACAACGGCGCCGATTACCTGAACGATTTTACCAGTATTAGCCATTTTTCATAGCCCCCTTTTATCCTTTCAGCGCTTCCACGCCGCCGACAATGTCCATGAGATCGCCAGTGATGGCGGCCTGCCTCGTCTTGTTGTAGAGCAAGGTCAGGGTGTTCGTCAGTTCGTCGCACGCCTTGGTGGCGTTATCCATGGCCGCCATGCGGGCCGCGTGCTCGGATGCCGAGGTATCCAGCAGGCCGCGGTAGACCTGGACCTTGATGAACCGAGGCAGCAGCTCGGCCAGCAGGCCCTCTACGGACGGTTCGTACAAGTAGTCTCCGGCGGATCCGGACTCGCCTTCGCCCGCGGCATCTTCCTGGGCCGCCATGGGCAGGACCGTCAGGTCGACGGGCGGCTGCTTGGCCATGCTCTGGAATTCGCCGAAGCAGACATGGACCTCGTCGAGGTCGCCCGCGACATACCCGGCGATGAGCTCGTTGCCGACGCTGGCCGCCAGGGTGAAGTCGAAGTTGGTCATGGCGTCGGCCTCGGCGCGCACGATCTCGAAGTCGAGCTTGCGGAAGGCGTCGCGCGCCTTCTTGCCGATGCACCACACCTTGACCGCCTTGCCCTCGGCCGCCTTGGCCCGGGCCAGTCGCTTGGCCGTGTTGATGATATTGATATTGAACGCGCCGCACAGGCCGCGGTCGGAGGTGACGACCATGATACCCACGGTCTTCACTTCCTCACGGACCTCCAGCAGCGGATGTACCGATTCGTCGGCACCGGCCGCCAAGTCGCCGAGCATCTCGTAAAACTTGTTCGCATACGGACGGAAGCGTTCGATACGCTCCTGGGCGTTGCGCAGTTTTGCCGAGGCCACCATGTTCATGGCCTTGGTGATCTGCTTGGTTTTCTTGACGCCAGTGATCTGGTTCTGGACGTCTCTTAACGAAGCCATTCAACTACCCCTTAGGTTAAGCGCTGAAGCCTTTCTTGAACTCTTCGATAGCGGCCTTGAGGTCGGCTTCGACGGCGTCGTCGATCTTCTCCTTCTCGGCGATGGCGTCGAGAACGGCGGACTTGGCGTTGCGCATGAACTCGAGGAATTCGGCCTCGAACTTGATGACGGCCTCGACCGGCACGTCGTCGACGAAACCGCGGGTGCCGGCGTACAGCACGGCGACCTGCTCCTGGACGGTCAGGGGCTGGTACTGGGGCTGCTTGAGCAGCTCGACCATGCGGGCGCCGCGGTTGAGCTTGGCCTGGGTGGCCTTGTCCAGGTCGGAGCCGAAGGAGGCGAACGCCGCCAGCTCGCGGTACTGGGCGAGGTCGAGGCGCAGGGTGCCGGCGACCTGCTTCATGGCCTTGATCTGGGCGGAACCGCCGACTCGGGAGACCGAGAGGCCGACGTTGATGGCCGGGCGGACGCCGGACAGGAACAGGTTGGGCTCCAGGTAGATCTGGCCGTCGGTGATGGAGATGACGTTGGTCGGGATGAACGCCGAAACGTCACCGGCCTGGGTTTCGATGACCGGCAGGGCGGTCATGGAACCGGCGCCGAGGCTGTCGTTGACCTTGCAGGCGCGCTCCAGCAGGCGGGAGTGCAGATAGAAGACGTCGCCGGGAAAGGCCTCGCGTCCCGGGGGGCGGCGGAGCAGCAGCGACATTTCGCGGTAGGCGGTGGCCTGCTTGGAAAGGTCGTCGTAGCAGATCAGGGCGTGCTTGCCGTTGTCGCGGTAGAACTCGGCCATGGTCGCGCCGGTGTAGGCGGCGATGTACTGCAGCGGGGCAGGCTCGGAAGCGGTGGCCGAAACGATGGTGGTGTATTCCATGGCGCCGTGCTGGCGGAGCACGTCGGCGACCAGGGCGACGGAGGCCTTCTTCTGGCCGATGGCCACGTAGAAGCAGTGCACGTCGGTGGTCTTCTGGGCCAGGATGGCGTCGACACAGACGGCGGTCTTGCCGGTCTGGCGGTCGCCGATGACCAGTTCGCGCTGGCCGCGGCCGACCGGGGTCATGGCGTCGATGGCCTTGAGACCGGTGTAGCAGGGCTCGTGAACGGACTTACGGGCGATGATGCCGGGGGCCTTCATTTCCACCGGACGGGTCTCGGTGGACTCGATGGGTCCCAGGCCGTCGATGGGCTGGCCCAGGGGGTTGACCACGCGGCCCATGACGCCGTCGCCGACCGGGACCGAATAGATCTGGCCGGTGCGCTTGACCGGGTCGCCTTCCTTGACGCCGGTGTCCGAGCCCAGCAGGGCGACACCCACGTTGTCCTCTTCCAGGTTGAGGACCATGCCCATCAGGCCGCCGGGGAATTCCAGCAGCTCCATGGCCATGACGTTTTCGACGCCGTGCACGCGAGCGATGCCGTCACCCACGTAGAGGACGGTGCCGGTCTCGCTCATTTCAACACGAGATTCGTAATTCTGAATCTGGTCCTGAATGATTTTGCTGATTTCTTCTGCTTTGATCTGCATTGCCCTACTCACCCCTTTTAATATTTTCTTTTAAAATCTGCAGCTGAGCCTTGAGGCTGGCATCCATGACCCTGTCCCCGACCTTGAGGACGATACCGCCGAGAATGGACTCGTCGGTGGAGAAGGACAGTTCCAGCTTCTTGCCGGCCTGTTTCTCCAGTTGGGCCTGGATTGCAGATTTCCTCTCCTCGTTGAGTTCGCTCACCGTGACGAGTTCGCCGGTGACGACGCCGGATACGGCATCCATCATTGCCTTGTAGTCGGCGGCGATGGCGGGGAGCATCTCGACCCGGCCCCGGTCGGCCAGCAGATCGCAGAAGTTCTTGACCATCGGTTCCAACGACATCTTCTCGACCAGCTGGGTCACGACCGCTTTCTTCTCCTCGGCGCTGAAGGCCGGGTTCTTGAAGAAGGCCACGGCTTCGGGGGATCCTTCGATGGAAGCCCGGATGGCGGCCAGCTGTTCGCCGTATTTCGCCTGTTCAGCCTCGCCCTTGGCGGCGCCGACGGCAAAGAGCGCCTTGGCGTAACGGCGGGAAACTACGTTACCGATCAATTGAGCACCACCTTTGTTAAATAGTCATCCACGAGCTTGTCGTGATCCGCGGCGCTCAGCTTCTCGGCAACGATCTTCTCGGCGGCGGCCACGACCATGTCGGCCATTTCGGCGCGGATGGTCTCGACGGCGGCCTGCGCCTCGTTGGAAGCGGTGCGCTTGGCCTGTTCGGTCAGGGCCTCGGCATCATGCTTCGCCTTCTCGATGATGGCGGTCTTGATGGCTTCGCCCTGGGCCCTGGCGTCGTCCAGGATCTGCTTCTTCTCCTGAGCCATGTTGGCGATGCTCGCCTCGACTTCCTTGAGCTTCTTCTCGGCGTCGATCTGGCGGCTCTGCAGGTCGTCCAGGTCCTGCTTGATGCCGTCGCGGCGTCCGACGAAGAAGTCCTTGATCTTGGAGCCCGCGGCCCACCAGATGATGCCGAGGAACAGAGCCAGGTTGATCAGCCGGAAGATGTACCGCTCCAACTGATAGTCCGCCAGGAACCAGCCCTCGAGATGGGGGCCGTGCTCGCTGGCGAAGGCGACCGCGGAGATTGCCAGGGCGGTCAGCAGAACCGTAAAAAACAGGTACGTCCGTTTCAAAGTGGAAACCCTCCTCTTTCTAAGCCTGGCCCAGGATCTTGCCTGTCGCCTTCTCAGCGTAGTCGTACACGTCCTTGGTCAGCTGCTCCATGGCGGCCTTGACCTCGGACTGGATCTCGGCGCGATTGGCCTTGATCAGGCTAGAAGCCTCCTTGCCGGCCTCGGCCAGCATGGCCTGTTCCTGGGCCACGCCTTCGTCCTTGGCGGCGTTCCGGATCTCTCCGGCCTCCTTGCGCGCCTGGGTCAGCTGAGCCTCGTAGTCGGCCACTTTTTTCTCGGCGCTGGAGTTGAAGCCCTCGATCTTCTCCAGCTGGTCGGTCATCAACCCCTTGCGCTTCTTGATGATTTCGCGGATCGGACGGATCAGCACGACATTCAGCAAGAAGATCATGACAATGAAGTTCAGACCTTGGATGAAAATGGTTTTGTCAGGTACTACCATACCATATGCCCCCGATGAGGTTGTGAATTTTGGCGCAAAGTCACTGCGAATTACCCAATTTCGCGGGTTGTGTCAAAGGCTTTTTGCCTTTGAACCAGCACGAATTAGCGGTTTCGCAATCGATCTATGAAGGATCGGAAATCTTTTCCGGCTTTGCGCTTGCGGCGGTGTCCAGGCTGCCCATGACGAGTTGGCCCTCAAGCACAGCGCCTTCCTCGACGACCAGGACCGGAGTCCTGATATTGCCCTGCAAATTCGCAGTCTTATGCAGGACAACCTTGTTCTTTGCCTCCACTTCACCCTTGATCCTGCCGGAGAGCACCAACTGGCCGACCTGGACCTGGCCTTCCACCACGGCATCCTGACCTATGACCAGCGTTCCTTCGGAGACCACCTCGCCCTGGAAGTTGCCGTCGATGCGCACCGCGCCCTGGAAATGCAACTTGCCGTGATAGTTGGTCCCCGCTCCCAAAAACGCATTGATCTCATCTCTGGCCATGAAAACCCGCTCCTGCGAAACCTGGTTGTGAAAAAAGGGGCTAGCTCCGTTCCGTTTACGCCTGCTTGAACAGGAACCGGCGCATGGATACGTTGAGCACAAGCCCGACGAGGCAAAAATTCACCAGGGTGGCGCTGCCCCCGTAACTGATGAACGGAAGGGGGATGCCGACCACTGGCATTAGCCCGAGGACCATACCTGTATTAATCAGGATTTGCCAGAAAAAATAGAAGAACACGCCGGCCGCCAGGTAGGACCCGAACAGGCCGCGCGCGTCCCGGGCTATGACCACCATTTGATAAAGAAATACGCAGAATAGGATCAAGAGGACCATGGTTCCGACAAAGCCCCATTCCTCGCCGAAAACGGCCACCGCGAAGTCGGTGTGGCGCTCGGGCAGAAAGCGCAGCTGGGACTGGGTCCCCTCCAGGAACCCCTTGCCCCAGAACCCGCCCGAACCGATGGCGATTTCCGACTGGATAATGTGGTAGCCCGCGCCCAGCGGGTCGGTGGTCGGGTCCAGGAAGGTCATGATCCGCTGTTTCTGATAGTCGTGGAGGAAGAACCAGGACAGGGGCAGCAGGCAGGGGATGGCCACCAGGCAGGTCTTGAAGACCTTTGCGGTCACGCCCCGAAAGAGGATCATGCCGCCCAGGATCATCAGTATGGACAGCCCCGAGCCCAGGTCCGGCTGCTTGATGATCAGCCCGGCCAGGATCAGGCCCACGCCGAGCACGTAGGCCAGGCGGATGAAGTTGAGGGGTTCGCGTTCCCTGGACAGAATTCGGGCGCCGACGATGAGGACGGCGATCTTGGCCAGTTCCGAGGGCTGGAAGTTCATGAACCCGAGGTCGAGCCAGCGGCGCGCCCCGTAGATGGTCTTGCCCGCGAAGAACACGGCCACCAGCAGGACCACCGTGGTCCAGAACAGGGGCCAGGCCATGGTCTTGAGGTGGCGGTAGTCGAAGAACATGAAGACGAGCATGCCGAACAGCCCCATGGCCCCCCAGAGCAGCTGGCGGTGGTAGAAGGGGGCCATGTTCATGCCCTCCTCCAGGCGGGTGCCGCTGGCCGAGTAGAGGTTGAGCACGCCGATGAGGAAGAGGATCACGGCCAGGCCGAAGAGCGGCCAGTTGATGTACAAGAGCAGCCTGCGATCAATCGGCATGGCGCTTCTCCTTGTGCTTGAGGGACAGGGCGCGCACGGCCCGGGCCTTGGCCTTCCGCTCCTCGGGGTTGGGCGTGACCTTGTCCAGGAAGAGGTAGTCGATGACCGCCTTGATGATGGGCCCGGCCCCGGAGCCGCCGTGCAGGCCGTGTTCCACCAGGCAGGCGATGGCGAAGCGGCGGCCGTCCTTTTCGGCTATGGCCGCCATCCAGGCGTGGTCGCGGAACCTGTAGGGAATCTGGTCGTCCTTGAGCGCCTTGAGTTCGTCGGTCAGCCGGACCACCTGGGCCGTGCCGGTCTTGCCGCCCACGGTCACGCCCTTGGTGCGGATGCGGCGGCAGGTGCCGTGCGGGTCCTCCACGGTGTCCACCAGGGCCTGGCGGAGCAGTCCGATCTGGTCGGGGCGCAGGGGGATGTCCGCCTGGACCACGGTCTTCTCGTCCTTGAGCAGCAGGGGCTTGAGCAGCTTGCCGCCGTTGGCGATGCCCGCGAAGAAGCGGACCACCTGCAACGGCGTGACCAGGGTGAATCCCTGGCCGATGGCCATGTTCAGGTTGTCGCCGCCCTGCCAGGACTCGCCGAACCGCTTGATCTTCCACTCGCGGGTGGGGATGTTGCCCGCCTTTTCGTGGGGCAGCCGGATGTCGGTCTTCTCGCCGAAGCCCACGGCCTTGGCGAACTCGCTCATGCGGTCCACGGTGAGTTTTTTGCCGAGTTTGTAAAAATAGACGTCGCAGGACTCCACCAGGGCGCGGTTCATGTCCACCTTGCCGTGGCCGCCGGCCCGCCAGCAGCGGAACACGCGGCGGCCGAGCTTGACGAATCCGGGACAGAACACGGTCTCCCGGGGGTCGATCATGCCGTAGCGCAGTCCGGCCCCGGCGACCACGTGCTTGAAGAGCGAGCCCGGCGGGTAGACCGACTGGATGACCCGGTTCTGCATGGGGTGCAGGGGGTCGTCGCGCAGCTTGGCCCACTGCTTGGAGGTCAGGCCTGAGGAAAAGTCGTTGGAGTCGTAGGACGGGGCCGTGGCCAGGGCCCAAAGCTGGCCGGTGTCGGCGTCCATGACGGCCACGCCGCCCGCCTCCTCGGAGAGCCAGTCCATGCACAGCTTCTGCAGCCCGAGGTCGATGGACAGGGATATCTCGTGCCCGGCCTGGGGGTGCTTGAGGATCCGCTCCTTGAGCCTGCGGCCGTTGACGTCCACCTGGTACTGGGTCAGCCCCTTGATGCCGCGCATGCGGTCTTCAAGCATGAGTTCTATGCCCTGCTTGCCCACGTAGTCGCCCAGCGCCAGGTTTGGCCGCTTGGACATGTCCTCCTCGTCCGCCTCGGCCACGTAGCCGAGCACGTGGGCGAACAGGTCGCCGTAGCGGTACAGCCTGCGCGGCCGGAACTGGATCTCCAGGCCGGGCCAGCGCAGCTTGTTGGTCTCGACCAGGGCCAGCTGGGCAAAGGTAAGGTCCGGGACCACGATGAGCGGCTCGAACGGTTTCACCCGCTTGCGGTTCTTGTTGTACAGGGTCTTGAGCTCGAAGTAGTCCTTGCCGGTCCAGACCGCGATCTGGTGGACCAGCCGGTCCACGTCCGGGCAGTCCTCGCGGATGATGCCGAGCGCGTAGGCGGGCTCGTTCACGGCCAGGAGGTCGCCGTTGCGGTCGCGGATGAGCCCGCGCGGCGAGGGGATGGACTCCTGGCGCAGCTGGTTCTCCAGGGCCTGGGCCTGGTACGCCTCGCCGCGGTGGATCTGCAGGTACCACAGGCGGACGGCGAACAGGCAGAAAAGCCCCAGGATGAGCGCCTGGAGCAGAATCAGGCCCGAGCGCGGGGCCTGCTGTTCGGATTCGTTATAGAGGTCTGACATCGTGTCGCAGCCTCGCGGGGAAGAAGCGGTCCGCCAGGAACCAGATGACCGGGAAGGCGGCGGCCTGGATGGCGCCCTGGATCAGGATGGGCCGCATGGGCACGGCCAGGTTGGCCAGGGAGGACAGGCCGAAGACCAGGGCCGGGTGGAGCAGGCCCAGCCACAGGCCGAGCAGGACCATGAACAGGTAGGAGCGGGCCTCGAAGAGCCAGCGTCCGGCGAAAAAGGCGGCGGCCAGCAGCCCGTACCAGGCCAGGCCGTATCCGAAGGGCAGGTTGCCCGTGCCCTCGATGAGCAGGATCCAGATCACGGCCAGCACCGCGGTGCGCTGCCCGCTTTCCTCCTGGAGGGAGACGATCAGGGCCGGGGCGAAGACGTCGATGCCCGGCACGGTCCGCTGGGCCCAGACGCCGAGGACGGTGTAGGCCCCCCACCAGAGTATGGCCAGGGCGCTAGTGGTCGGCGGCACCGTTCGCGTCCTCCTTCCCGGCTTCGGCCTCGGGCGCGGCCGCGTCGCCGGTCCCGGGCTGCACGGCGGCCTCGGGCTCGCGGCTGAGGAGCAGGACCTCTTCGAGCCCGGCCACGTCCACCAGGGGTTCGGCCTGGACCGTCAGGAACAGGGAGATGTCGGACCGCCTGATCTTGGTCACCCTGGCCACGGGCAGCCCCTTGGGGTAGATGCCGGACAGCCCCGAGGAGAGCAGCAGCTCGCCGGGGTCCACGTCCGCGTTCTGGTTGACGTAGCGCAGTTGCAGCGGCTCGCCGTAGCCCTGGCCCGAGAGCATGCCGGGCGAGCGGTTGTGGGCGCCCATGACCGCGATGCGGGAGTTGGGGTCGGTCAGGAGCAGGACCGTGGAGGTGGCCGCGCCCGAGCGCAGAATGCGCCCGACCAGCCCCTTGAGGGAGGCCACGGGCATGTCGTCGGTCACGTCGGACGCCTTGCCCTTGTCCACGACCACGGTGTCCAGCGCGCCCGCCGGGCCCATGCGCTGGCCGATGACCCGGGCCCCGGAAAAGGTCCATTTCTCCGGCGGGAGGAAGTCGAGCAGGGCTTCCAGGCGTGCGGCGGAGCGGGCCTGCGCGCCCATGATCATGTTGGTCCGCCGCAGTTCGGCGGCCTCGGCCCGCAGCTTGTCGTTGTCCTGCTTCAACCCGACCAGGTAGATGTAGCGGTGCCAGAAGCCGGAGACCTGCTCCGCCACCCAGATGCCGGGCTTGAGGACGATGCCGGAGATGTCCAGCCCGGTGTGGGACGACAGGGCGTCCAGGTGTCCGGTGCGCAGGTTCCAGGTAAACAGGGACAGATACACGAAAAGACAGGCCACGATGAGCATGGCGATCTTCTTGAGTCCTCTCATGCGTCCTTCCCCGCGGACTTATGAAAGCGCACAATTGCGGCTTCGGGCAATCGTGCGCTTTCGGATAGACGGTGTATGGCCATATCGTCCGTTAGTCGGTGGTGATGTCCTTGTACAGGTCGATATTGTCGAGCGCCTTGCCCGAGCCGAGGACGACCGCGGTGAGCGGGTCCTCCACCACCGTGATGGGCAGCTGGGTCTCGTGCTGCAGCAGCTGGTCGAGCCCCTTGAGCAGCGCGCCGCCGCCGGTCAGGACGATGCCCCGGTCCACGATGTCCGCCGCCAGTTCGGGCGGGGTCTGCTCCAGCGCGATGCGCACGCCCTGGACGATGCCCTCCACCTGCTCGGAGATGGCCTCGCGGACCTCCTCGGCGGTGATGGGGCGGTTCTGCGGGATGCCGGTGACCAGGTCGCGGCCCTTGACCTCCATGATCGGCTCCTCGTCCCCGAGCGGATAGGCGGACCCGATGTGGATCTTGATCTGCTCGGCCGTGGATTCGCCGATGAGCATGTTGTACTTGCGCTTGACGTGCTGCATGATCGCCTCGTCCATCTTGTCGCCGCCGATGCGCACGCTTCGGGCGTAGACGATGCCGGACAGGGAGATGACGGCGATCTCGGTGGTGCCGCCGCCGATGTCCACGATCATGTTCGAGGTCGGTTCGGTGATCGGCAGGTTCGCGCCGATGGCCGCGGCCATGGGCTCCTCGATCAGGTAGACCTCGCGGGCACCGGCGCTCTGCGCCGATTCCTTGACCGCCCGCTTCTCCACCTGGGTGATGCCCGTGGGCACGCAGATCATGATCCGGGGACGGACCAGTCTGCGCGAGTTGTGGACCTTGGAAATGAAGTGGCGGAGCATGGCCTCGGTGACCTCGAAGTCGGCGATGACGCCGTCCTTCATGGGCCGGATGGCCACGATGTTGCCGGGCGTGCGGCCGAGCATCTTCTTGGCCTCGGCGCCCACCGCCAGGACGGTCTTGCCGCCCCTGGAATCCTTTTTGACCGCCACCACCGACGGCTCCGAGAGCATGACGCCCTTGCCCTTGACATAGACCAGGGTGTTGGCCGTGCCCAGGTCGATGGCCAGGTCGTTGGAAAAGGAACCGATGATTCTGTTGAGCAGGTTACCCATGTACCCCCCGTTCGAAATTCGAAACTGTGTCAGAAACCTATGCGTGAAACGCGCTTTCCAATGGGCGGGAAGTGCGCTAGCGTACAATATGAACTGCAGATTCGTACCAAATGAAATCGGGTCTAGCAACAGGCCAGCACTGGTTTGCCATTTTTTTCTCGAGTTTTTCTAAAAAAAATCATGGTTCGTTTCCATCGGCTGTCCGCCCATCTCCGCCGACGGTTCGGCGAACGGGTCCAGAAGATCCCCCTGGACGCCGGTTTTTCCTGCCCGAACCGGGACGGGACCCTGTCGCGCGAGGGGTGCGTGTTCTGCAACCCGCAGGGGTCTGGGTCGGGCATGCTCGGCCGGGGACTATCCATACGGGAACAATGGGATTTCTGGCGTGACATTCACGTGAAGAAACACGGCCTGTCCCGGTTCACCGCCTATCTCCAATCCTATTCCAACACCCACGGCCCGGCCGCGAAGCTGGCCGCCGCCCTGGCCGCGCTCGCCGGTCTGCCCGGCCTGACCTGCCTGGCGCTGGGCACCCGGCCCGACTGCCTGGACCGGGAAAAGCTCGATCTGCTCGCCGAGAGCAGGGAGCGGCTCGGCCTGGCCGAGGTCTATCTGGAACTCGGCCTGCAATCGGCCAACGACGTCACGCTCAAACACATCAACCGGGGCCATACCGCCGCCGCGTTCGCCGAGGCCGCGCATGCCGCCGCCGAACGCGGCCTGACCGTGGTGGCCCACGTCATGGCCGGGCTGCCCGCGCCGGACGGCCGCGAGGGGCTTGACGAACTGCTCGACACCGTGGCCTTCGTGGGCGCGCTCCCGGTGGGCGGCATCAAGTTCCACAACGTCTTCGTCTGCCGGGGCACGCGCCTGGCCCGCTGGTTCGACCAGGGGGGCTACGTTCCGCCCACGCAGGAGGAGTACCTGCACTGGCTGGGCGAGGCGATCATGCGCCTGGATCCGCGCGTTGTCATCCACCGTCTGAACGGCAACCCGGCCCAGGGCGAACTGGTCGCCCCGGCCTGGGCGGGCAACCTGCGCCGGGTGCACAACGCGGTCATCGGCCATTTCGAAAGGCACGACATCTGGCAGGGCAAACTGAACGGCGCGGAAGACGGCCCGCCCGAGTGGTTCGGCACAGCCGCCGGGGAGGGGCTATGACCACATCCAGCGAATGGGTGCGCGGCGGCCGATTCGGCCTGCGTCTGGATTGGCGGGACGGTCTGGTCCGCCATATCGGGACGGCCTGGGCCGAGGACGTGCGCGAGGACGCCCCCCTGTCCGCAGCCGCCATGGAGCTCAAGGCGGCCCTGCTGCGCTACGAGGCCCGCCAGGCCCCGGACTGGCCGGACCTGCCGTTCGACTTTTCGGGCATGAGCGAATTTCAAAAGGCCGCCATCGAGGAATTGCGCCGCATCCCGCCGGGCACCACCCGGACCTACGGCCAGATGGCCGCGCTCCTCGGCCGCCCCAAGGGCGCGCAGGCCGTGGGCCGGGCCATGGGCGCGAACCCGTTCCCCATCCTCTATCCCTGCCATCGAGTGGTCGGCTCAGGCGGCGCCATGACCGGCTTCTCCGCCTCGGGCGGCATCGCCATGAAAAAAGCCCTGCTCCGCCTGGAAGGCGCGGAACAGGGCCTGTTGCCCGGTTTGGAATGAGTGCCCAGGAGACTGCTATGAACTACGAGTATTTTCCATTGCCAGAGAATGCCGAGTGTCCGTTTTGCTCTACCCCGATTCCGGCCGGGGCAAGCGTCTGCGCCGGTTGCGGTGCCGTATACGCAGTCAAGCGGCGGGTGAAGGGCATTGCCTTCGGTTTTTTTCTCGTCGGTCTGTATCTGGGCCGTGATCTCGCCTCGGATTGGATGCTCCTTTTCGCACTGGCAGTAGGTGCATTGGGGGCCTGGGCCGTCAACTGGTCGGACTCGCGCAGGCCCCTCTGGCTGAGAGGCGAGCCCTAGTCCACGTACTCGAAACCGATCTGGTCGATGGCTTCCTTGATGGCCTTCTTGTCGATGGGCGCGGGTTCCTCGAATTTGACGTCGCCGGTCAGGAGGTCGACGGACACGTCCTTGGCCCCCAGTTTTTCCATGGTCTCGGTCACGGATTTGACGCAGTGCTGGCAGGACATGCCTTTGACTTTTACCGTTGTCATGATGGACTCCTTGTTTATCGGGTTTATCACTTGAAAAAGCGCAGTCTGAGGGCGTTGGACACGACCGTCACCGAACTCATGGCCATGGCCGTGCCCGCGATCATCGGGTTCAGGGTGGGGCCGCCGAAGACGTGCAGCACGCCCGCGGCCACCGGGATGCCGATGACGTTGAAGGCGAACGCCCAGAACAGGTTCTGCTTGATGTTGCGCAGGGTCGCCCGGGACAGGTTGAGCGCGGTCAGGATGGCGTGCAGGTCCGAGTGCATCAGGACCACGTCGCCGGATTCCACGGCCACGTCGATGCCCGAGCCCATGGCGATGCCGATGTCCGCCTTGGCCAGGGCCGGGGCGTCGTTGATGCCGTCGCCGACCATGGCCACCTTGCGGCCCTCGGTCTGGAGACGGTCCACCTCCTCGGCCTTGCGGTCGGGCAGGACCCCGGCAATAACCTCGTCGATGCCCGCGCGCCCGGCGATGACCCGGGCGTTGGTCTCATTGTCGCCGGTGAGCATGACCGGGGTGAGCCCTCCCTTCTTCAGGGCGGCGACCACCTCGGGGGTCTCCTCGCGCATCTCGTCGGCGATGGCGAACAGGGCGTTGAGCTTGTTGTCCGAGGCGAAGTAGACCACGGTCGCGCCCTGCCGCTCGTAGTGGCCCACGGCCTCCTCGGCAAAACCGTCGTCGCCGAAACCGAGCCCGTGTTCCCGCATGAACGCCCAGTTGCCGATCATGACCTCGCGGTAGCCCACCTTGGCCTTGATGCCCTTGCCCAGGATGGCCTCGAACTCGTCGGGCGCAGGGTAGTCGAGGCCCTTTTCCTTGGCGTGGCGGACCACGGCCTGGGCCAGGGGGTGTTCGGACTGGCTCTCGGCCGAGGCGGCCAGGTAGACGGCCTCGGTCTGGGCCATGGTGCCCCGGACCATGGTGATGGCCGCCACCTCGGGTCGGCCGTGGGTCAGGGTGCCGGTCTTGTCGAAGACCACGGTGTCCAGGCTGCCCGCCTCCTGCAGGGCCCGGCCCGACTTGATCAGCACGCCGAGCTGCGCGCCGCGTCCGGCCGAGACCATGATGGACACGGGCGTGGCCAGCCCCATGGCGCAGGGGCAGGCGATGACCATGACGGCCACGAAGATGCGCAGGGAGAATGGGAAGCCCGCCTGGCCGATGAAGTACCAGGCCAGCCCGGCGATGAGCGCGATGAGCATGACCGTGGGCACGAAATAAAAGCTGATGCGGTCGGCCAGGTTGGCGATGGGGGCCTTGGACCCCTGGGCCTCCTGGACCAGCTTGACGATCCGGGCCAGCATGGTGTCGTTGCCCACGCGGTCGGCGCGCATGGTCAGCGCGCCCGAACTGTTCAGGGTGCCGCCCGCCACCGGGTCGCCCACCTGTTTGCCCACGGGCATGGGCTCGCCGGTGAGCATGGACTCGTCCACCGAGGAGCGCCCGTCGGTCACGGTGCCGTCCACCGGGATGCGTTCGCCGGGCTTGATCAGCAACAGGTCGCCCGGCTCCACCTCGGCCACGGCGATGTCCACCTGCTCGCCGTCCTTGAGCAGGGTGGCCGTGTCCGGGGCGAGCTGCATGAGCGCCCGGATGGCGTCCGAGGTCTTGAGCTTGCTGCGGGCCTCGAAATACTTGCCCAGCGAGATCATGGCGATGAGCACGGCTGCGGATTCGTAGTAGAGGTCCATGGCCAGGACGTGCGGATCGCCCAGGCCGAAGAGCAGGGCCAGGGTGTTCCACAGGGAATAGAGGAAGGCCGCGCCCGTGCCCATGGCCACCAGGGAGTCCATGTCCGGTCCGCCGCGCAGGAGCGCGGGCACGCCGTGGAGATAGAAATTGCGGCCCGACCAGACCACGGGCAGGGTCAGCAGCAGCTGGACCACGGCAAAGGTCGCCGGGGAGTGCGCCGGGTCGAGGAAGGCGGGCAGGGGCATGCCCCACATGTGGCCCATGGACAGGATGAGCAGGGGCAGGGCGAAGCAGAAGGCCGGGATGAGCGCCCGTTTCTGGGCGGCCAGGCGGTCTTCCGCCTCCTTGCGGCGCTTCTCGAAAAGATCGCCCTCTTCGGAACGCACCTCGGAGGTGAAGCCCGCGTTCGCGATGGCGTCGCGGATCTCGCGCCGCGAGACCAGGGAGGGATCGAAGACGAACTTGCCGGTCTCGGCGGCCAGGTTGACCGAGGCCGTGTCCACGCCGTTCATCTTGCCGACCACGCGCTCGATGCGCGAGGAGCAGGAGGCGCAGTGCATGCCGCCTATGTCCAGGTCCAGGGCGGACAGGCCGCCCGCCACCGGTTCCTGCGGCTCGTCGAACTCGGCCTCGAACCCGAGGCCCTTTATCTTTTTGCCCACCTCGTCGGCGGACACGGCGTCCGGGTCAAAGGACAGGGCCATGGTTTCGGCGGCCAGGTTCACGGACACGTCGTCCACGCCGTCCATGTTGCCGACCACCTTCTCGATGCGCGCCGAACAGGACGCGCAATGCATTCCCTTTACCTGTGCCGTGACTTTTTTCATATTGATAACCCTTTTCAATTGTGGTTCCAATATGGACACTTGCGGCCGCTTTGGCAAGGGGGTGGGGGGGTATATTTATCGGGACAGGACGGCCTCTATGGCGGCCATGGCCCTTTTCGGATGTGTTCCGCCGCCGGGGCGGATCCGGCCGGTGCGGTCAGCCCCGGTCCAGCCCGGCGGCCACCAGGCGGATCAGGTCGTAGGGGTGCGCCCCGCCGAGCGCCTCGAAGACCGGGGTCATGGCGGTGACGCCTTTGGAGCGGTACTCGCGCAGGGCGGCCTCGATCCGTTCGCGCTCCTCGTCCGGCAGGTTGGCCACGCGGCGGTAGTCTATCTTTCCCATGTTCACGGCCAGGATGAGGTGCCGCCAGATGGACGAGGGCTTGAGCCCGCGAGCCTCGGCCACCCCGTCCACGTCGCCGGTCTCCAGGAAGAGGTCCAGGGTGGTCTGGGCCGTGGCCGTGAAGTCCGGCTTGGCGTCGGCCTCCCGTTTCTTGGCCTCGCGCACCTCTTCGGGGATATCCGGGATGTTGTCCGGGCGGCCGTGCTCCTCCTCGTGCCCCTTGAGGCTCTCGAGGAAAGCCTCGCCGAAGCGCTCCAGCTTGCTCGCGCCCACCCCGCTCATGCAGGCGAACTCCTCCATGTCGCGCGGGCGGTAGCGCACGAATTCGAGCAGGGTCTTGTCCGCGAAGATGGCGTACGGCGGCACGGACTGGGCCTCGGCCAGGGACAGGCGCAGGTCGCGCAGCCGCTCGAACAGCGCCTCGGCCTCCCAGTTGGTCAGGATGTCCTCGGCCAGGGCCGGGGCGCGGCGCTTCTTCTTTTTGTCCCGCTTGGGCAGGGCCGGGTCCTTGCGCAACCGCACCGGCATCTCGCCCTTGAGCACGGGCCAGGAGCGCTCGTTCAGGGTCAGGGCGTTGAACCGCTCCAAATCCACCGAGCACAGCCCGGCGGCCAAAAGCTGGCGATAAACCGATTTCCACTCGTCCTGGGTCATGTCCTTGCCGATGCCGTAGGTGGACACCCGGTCGTGGTTGAAGCGGACGATCTGGTCCGTGCTCGCGCCGGTCAGGACCCCGGCCAGGTGGTTGACCCCGAAACGCTGCTCGGTGCGGAATATGTTGGACAACGCCTTCTGGGCGATGACCGAGCCGTCGTACGTATCCACCGGGCTCAGGCAGTTGTCGCAGTTGCCGCACGGCTCGATGTGCTCGCCGAAATAGGCCAGCAGCGCCTGGCGGCGGCAGGACGCGGTCTCCAGGAAGGCGAACAGCGAGCCGAGCTTGGCGTGCTCGATGCGTTTGCGCGACTCCACGGCCTCGCCCGAGTCGATCATGGAGCGCAGGATGGCGATGTCCTGCATGCCGTAGCACATCCAGGCCGAGGCGGGCAGGCCGTCGCGTCCGGCGCGGCCCGTCTCCTGGTGGTAGGCCTCCAGGGACTTGGGCGGTTCCAGGTGGCAGACGAAGCGCACGTTGGGCTTGTCCACGCCCATGCCGAAGGCCACGGTGGCGACCATGATGACCCCCTCCTCGCGCATGAACCGTTCCTGGTTGTCGAACCGTTCGCCCGCGGACAGCCCGGCGTGGTAGGGCAGGGCGTTGTACCCGTTCTTGCGCAGGAATTCGGCGGTCTGTTCAACCTTCTTGCGGCTTAGCCGGTAGACGATGCCCGCGTCCCCGGGGTGGTTCTCGTCGATGAACCGCTTGAGCATGCGCGTGGGGTTCTTCTTGGGCACTACCGTATAAGTAATGTTCGGCCGGTCGAACCCGGTGGCGAAGACCCGCGCGCTCTCCAGGTGCAGGTTCTTGACGATGTCCGCCTGGGTGGGCTTGTCCGCCGTGGCGGTCAGGGCCAGGCGCGGCACGTCCGGGAAGCGCTCGCGGATGATCGACAGCTGGGTGTATTCCGGCCGGAAGTCGTGCCCCCACTGGGACACGCAGTGGGCTTCGTCGATGGCGAACAGGGCCGGGTTGCAGCGGGCCAGCAGGTCCAGGAAACCGGGTCGGCAGAGCCGCTCCGGGGCCACGTAGAGCAGGTCGAGCTGTCCGTTCAGGGCCATCTGCTCGATGTCGCAGGCCGTGCGCGGGTCCATGGCGGAGTTCAGGCAGGCGGCGCGCACGCCCATCTGGGTCAGCCCCTGGACCTGGTCCTGCATGAGCGCGATGAGCGGGGAGACGCAGACGCCCACGCCTGGCCGGAGCATGGCCGGAATCTGGTAGCACAGGGACTTGCCCCCGCCCGTGGGCATGAGCACCAGCGAGTCGCCGCCGCTCATGACGTGATCGATGACCGATTCCTGCAGCCCGATGAACTCGGGGTAGCCGAATACCGAGGAGAGGATTTCGCGCGGTGTTGCGCCTGAGACGGACATGGGGAGCCAGCGTAGGGCAAAGGAGATGGGATGGCAATGGCCTTGACGCTCCCGGTATTTGACTTGGGTATGGATTTGATGGACAAACTGGATAGCTGTTCCAATCCGAGGGGGGAAACCGTGAACAAGGACGAACTGGAGCGGAAAGTGGCCGGTCTGCGCCGCGAACTGGCCAGGGCCGAAAGCGAGTTGTCGGCCTTGGGCGGTACGCAGCCCCCTGCGGAGGTCGGATTCCTCGACCTCTTCGAACTGGACGAGATCCAGGCCATTCAGGACGCCTTTGCGGCGGCCACCGGCGTGGCCTCCATCATCACCACACCAGACGGCGAGCCCATCACCGAACCGAGCAATTTCAGCCGGTTGTGCAGCAATATCATCCGCAAGACCGAAAAGGGGCTGTGCAACTGCCGCCGTTCCGATGCCGTGCTCGGCCGGTTGAACCCCCGGGGCGCGACCATCCAGCCGTGTCTGAGCAGCGGGCTGTGGGACGGGGGCGCGTCCATCTCGGTGGACGGCCGCCACATCGCCAACTGGCTGGTCGGCCAGGTGCGCAACGAGCACGTGGACAAGGAGAACGCCCTGGCCTACGCCCGGGAGATCGGGGCCGACGAGGTGGATTTCATCCGCGCCTACGAGGAGGTCACGGTCATGCCCCTGGAGCGGTTCAAGGCCGTGGGCCGGGCGCTCTTCCTGCTGGCCAATCAGATGTCCTGGATCGCCTACCAGAATCTCATGCTGGCCGACCACATCCGCGAGATACAGGCCGCCCACAGGGAGGTTCTGACCCTGCGCAACTACCTGTCCAACATCATCGACTCCATGCCCTCGCTGGTGGTCGGCGTGGACGCCGAGGGTCGGATCACCCACTGGAACATGCGCGCCGTGGCGGCCACCGGGTACGAGCAGAACGAGGTCGAGGGGCGGCTGCTGGTCGACGTCATGCCAGACCTGGGCATGGAGTTGAGCCGGGTCTCCTCGGCCATCGCCCAGGGGGCCCCGGCCATCCGCGAGCGGGTGCCCTCCGAGGTGGACGGGGAGCGCCGCTACCGCGACGTGTCGGTCTACCCCCTGGTGGCCAACGGGGTGAAGGGTGCGGTGGTCCGGGTGGACGACATCACCGAGAAGGTGCGCATCGAGGAGATGATGATCCAGTCCGAGAAGATGGTCTCCGTGGGCGGGCTGGCCGCGGGCATGGCCCACGAGATCAACAACCCCCTGGCGGCCATCCTGGGCAACGCCCGGCTGCTGCGCAAGCGTCTGCTGGAGGAGAGCCGCCGCAACCGCCGCACGGCCGAGGAGTGCGGCACGGACCTGGACCGGGTCGTGGACTACGTGCGCGCCCGGGGCGTGGACGCCATGCTCGACGCGGTCATCGAGTCCGGCGAGCGGGCGGGCCGGGTGGTCACCAACATGCTCGGCTTCTCGCGCAAGACCGACGGCGAGGCGCGCGACGAGGACGTGGCCGGGATCCTGGACAAGGCCGCGGAGCTGGTCCGCAGCGGCCACGACCTGGAGCACAGCTACAATTTCAAGGACATCGCCTTTGACCGGGAATACGGGGAAGGGCCGTTTCCGGTCCGCTGCGACGCGAGCCGCCTGGAACAGGTCTTCTTCAATATCCTGAACAACGGGGCCCAGGCCATGACCTTCGCCATGAAGGAGACGGGCCGCGAGCCGCGTTTCGTCCTGCGCTGCCACCGTGTGGACGGAGCCATCCGGGTGGAGATCGAGGACAATGGGCCGGGCATGAGCGAGGAGGTCCGCCGCCGGGTCTTCGAGCCGTTCTTCACCACCAAGAAGGCGGGCGTGGGCACCGGGCTGGGCATGTCCGTGTCCTACTTCATCGTCACCGAACTTTTGGGCGGGACCATGCGGGCGGAGTCCGGGCCGGACCGGGGCGCGACCTTCGTCATCGAGATTCCGGCGTCCGGAGAGAGATAGGGGGCCGCCGTCCGCAAACCCGCCTTCGGAACACTTGCCTCGGGGCCTGGGGGTGTTTATCCTTCATGATGTCGGACGTGCGCCGGGCCGCGAGCCCCGCGCCGCCGTTTCCATACGCCACCCTGCAACCTCGGGATATTCCGCGAACATGTTCCAATTCGCCCACGACGACCGGACCGCCGGTCTGTACACCATAGCCGTCTCCCAGTTCGCCCTGGTCTTCATGCTCTCGGCCGTGGCCGTGGCCGTGCCCGCCCTGGGCCGGGAGTTCGGGGCCAGCGCCTCCCAGCTCGGGCTGGTGGAGTCGGGCTACATCTCGGCCGTGGCCATGCTCCTTTTTCCGGTCACCCGGCTGTCCGACAAGATCGGGCGCGGGGCCACGTTCGCCACGGGCATGGCCCTGTTCACGGTCATGAGCGTGATCCTGCCGGTCTGCCACACCATCAACCAGTTCATCATCCTGCGCGTGTTCCAGGGCGGCGGCGGGGCCATGATGGTCTCCACCGGCCTGGCCATCATCGCCGACCTCTATCCCGGCCCGGGCCGGGCCCGGGCCATGGGCATCGTCTCGGCCGGGGTCTACCTCGGCCTGTCCGTGGGGCCGTGGCTCGGCGGGCTCATCGTCACCCACTTCGGCTGGCGCTGGATATTCTACGGCGGGGCCCTGCCCTGCGCCGTGGGCTTTCTGCTGACCTTGAAGACCCTGCCGGTCAAGCCGATGGTGGCAAAAGGCGTGCGCTTCGACTTCGGCGGGGCGCTGTTCATCGCGCTGGGCATGATCCTGCTCTCCCAGGGCGGCTCGCACCTGGACGGCGCGTACGGCGCGATCATGCTCGCCTGCGGCGTCTTCTTCCTGCTCTGCTTCGTCTTCTGGGAGGGGCGGGCCAAGGCCCCGCTGCTCAGCCTGACCCTGTTCAGCGGCAACCCGGCCTTTTCCCTTGGCTCGGCCGCCCAGTTCATCAGCTACGCGGCCATCTACGGGATCACCTTCCTGCTCTCCCTGTACCTCCAGGTGGCCCAGGGCATGACCGCCGGCGATGCCGGGTTCATCCTCATGGTCCAGCCGGTCATGCAGGTCGTCTTCTCGGTCGTCAGCGGCAAGTGGTGCGAGCGCTGGTCGCCGCACCTGGTGGCCACCGCGGGCATGGGGCTGGCCACCGTGGGGCTGGGCGCGGCCATCTTCCTGGGCGCGGCGCCGTCCCTGCTGTTCACGGCCGGAATCCTGGCCCTGTGCGGCGCGGGCACGGCCATGTTCGCCACGGCCAACATGGCCGTCATCATGGGCGCGGTGAACCGTGAGAACTACGGCGTGGCCTCGGCCGTGGTCGCGGCCATGCGGACCACGGGCATGACCGTTTCCCTGGTCTTCATCAGCGGCGTGTTCGCGGTCGTCATCGGACCCGTGGCCCTGACCCACGACAACGCGGGCGTGTTCATCACGGCCATGCGGCTGGCCTTCATCGCCCTGACCGTGTTCAGCGCGCTGGGCGTGCTCATGTCCGCCAAGGGGCGGCTGGAGACGCGCAGGGAGGCGGCCGGGACCAAAGGCGGCCCGGACGTCGGGGAATAAAAAAATATCATGAAAAAAGGCCGCCCCGAAAAGGCGGCCTCGTCGTGTCTAGACCACGCCGGCCAGCATGTTGCCGGGCGGCGGCAATATCTGCGCCTGGGCTTTGGCGTAGGCGGCCAGGGCGGACCTGATCCGTCCGGCCGAGGGCCTGTCGCCGTCCGTTCCCGGGGCCTGGCGTTCGCGGTAGACCGCCCCGTCGGCCCCGACCTCGGCGCGCAGGTCCTCCACCTCGGCCTGGGACCTGAAGGCGCGGGCCTGGCGGTTCTGTTCGCGCACCGAACGGGACAGGGAGGGGTCGAGGACCGTGGTCTCCTCGCGGTAGTCCACGCCGAACTTGCCCAGGCGAAAGCCGAACGACGTGGTCGTCGTCCTGGCCTGGGGTTGTACCGCCTTGCGCTCCTTTTGGCGTTCGGCCAGGGAGTCGGTCTTGCGGTATTGTTCGGCAGCCTGCGAGGGTATCCTCATGCTCGTCTCCCATGTCAGGCCTTTTTTTGCGACAAAAAAAGGCCGTGGCATTGCATAAGGCAGCCCGGCCGTCCCTGTGACCCATGTCACGCTCAATCCAGAGGGACCCGTGGTTTTCCGCCTCCCTTCCGTGGGAGTTGGCAAATCCGTATTCGGTCAGTCTATAGATACTATAATCCTTCAATACGATTTTGACAACCCCGGGTGTTTGGCGCTACTAGCAGAATCCTTGCCACTGAATCAGTGTCGGGGTCCCGCTGGAATGGGGTCTTGTTCTAACCGTAAGAGAGAGTACATGAGTTACAAAATTCTAAAGAAAGAAGAGCTGATCCCGGGGCAGACCACGATGCTGGTCATCGACGCGCCCCAGATCGCCCAAAAGGCCAAACCCGGCAACTTCGTCATGCTCAGGGTGAACGAGCACGGCGAACGCATTCCCCTGACCATCGCGGATTGTGACGCGAAAAATGGTACCATTACCATTATTTATCTGGTCGTGGGCAAGACCACGGCCGAGATGAACACGCTGAAGGAAGGCGACGGATTCGCGGACGTGTGCGGCCCGCTCGGAAAGCCCACGCATATCGAAAAGACCGGCACCGTGGTCTGCGTTGGCGGCGGCACCGGCATCGCGGCCATGCACCACATCGCCAAGGGCCATGTGGAGGCGGGCAACCGGGTCATCGCCGTCATCGGGGCGCGTTCCAAGAACCTGCTCCTTTTCTGCTCCGAACTTTCCGCGCTCTGCCCCGAGGTTCGTATCGCCACCGACGACGGCACCGAAGGCCACAAGGGCTTTGTCACCGAGGTCCTGCAGGATCTCCTGGAGACCGAGGACGACGTGGCCGAAGTGGTCGCCATCGGCCCGGTTCCCATGATGGAGGCCGTCTGCCGCGTGACCAAGCCGTTCGGCACCAAGACCACGGTATCGCTCAACTCCATCATGGTCGACGGCATCGGCATGTGCGGCGCGTGCCGCTGCACCGTGGGCGGCAAGACCCTGTTCGCCTGCGTGGACGGGCCCGAGTTCGACGGCCAGAAGGTCGATTTCGACGAGCTCAAGGCCCGGCTGCGCCAGTTCACCGAGCAGGAGGCGGAATCAACGGAAATGTTCAGCAAGGAGTGTCGGTGCCATGGCGGAGAATAAAAAGAAGATCATCGGCGAACGCACTCCCATGCCCCTCCAGGACCCCCAGGTCCGGGCCGGGAATTTCGAGGAAGTGGCCCTGGGCTACACCCGCGAACAGGCCCTGATCGAGGCCGGGCGGTGTCTGCAATGCAAGAAGCCCACCTGCCAGGACGGCTGTCCGGTGAACATCGACATCCGCTGGTTCATCGCCTGCCTGGTGGACGACGACCTCGAGGGCGCGTTCAACGCCATCCGCAGGACCAACTCCCTGCCCGCGGTCTGCGGCCGGGTCTGCCCCCAGGAGACCCAGTGCGAAGGCAACTGCATCCTCGGCAAGAAGCACCAGCCCGTGGCCATCGGCCGCCTGGAACGCTACGTGGCCGACACCTACGCCGCCAAGTCCCCCTGCGAGGAGGTCACCGACCTGGCCGCCTGCGCCCTGGAGCGCGAAGGCCTCAAGGTCGCCTGCATCGGCTCCGGCCCGTCTTCCCTGACCGTGGCCGGCTACCTGGCCGGACGCGGCATCAAGGTGGACGTGTTCGAGGCCCTGCACGAGCCGGGCGGCGTGCTCATCTACGGCATCCCCGAGTTCCGCCTGCCCAAGTCCGTGGTCGCCAGCGAACTGGACGGCCTGCGCAGGCTCGGTGTGACCTTCCACACCAACTGGGTGGGCGGCAAGACCATCACCATCCAGGACCTGTTCGACCAGGACTACAACGCCGTGTTCATCGGCGTGGGCGCCGGGCTGCCGCGCTTCCTGAACGTGCCGGGCGAAAACCTGGTGGGCGTGTTCTCGGCCAACGAGTACCTCACCCGGGTCAACCTCGGCCGGGCCTACGACTTCCCCAACTACGACACCCCGTCCTATAAGGCTCGGCGGGTGGTCGTCCTGGGCGCGGGCAACGTGGCCATGGACGCCGCGCGCACCGCCCTGCGCATGGGGGCCGAAGAGGTCTCCATCGTCTACCGGCGCTCCGAGGACGAGATGCCCGCCCGCCGCGAGGAGATCGAGCATGCCGTGGAGGAGGGCGTCAAGATCCGCTGCCTGTGCGGCCCGATGACCTTCCACGGCGACGATCAGGGCCGGCTCGAGGCCATGACCGTCCAGAAGATGGCGCTTGGCGAACCCGACGAGTCCGGCCGCTGCTCGCCGGTCTGCCTGGAAGGCGAAACCGAGCGGATTCCCTGCGACATGGCCATCATCGCCGTGGGCACCCGGCCCAACCCCATCCTGCTCGAGGCCACTCCCGACCTCGGACTGAACAAGTGGGGCTACGTGGAGGCCGATCCCGAAACCGGCGAGACTTCCATCTCTAACGTCTTCGCGGGCGGCGACATCGTCACCGGCGCGGCCACGGTCATCTCCGCCATGGGCGCGGGCCGTCGCGCCGCCAAGGAAATCGCCAAACGGCTCCTGTAGCCAGGGCCCTTTCATATGTAATAAAAAGCCCCCGCGCATCGCGCGGGGGCTTTTTTTGCCTCCGGCCTCCGGCCCCCCATCCCCACTCCCCTCCTAAACTTCTTATATCGCTTCGCGGGGTGTGGGCGGCCGAGGTAAAGTGTCCTGTCGTCCCGACGATACCGTAAAAAGGAGAGCCCCCTCGGCACATCCTCCCCTCAACCCTCCGCACGCGCGGATGCGCAGACAAAAAGTTTTGAAGGGGAGTCCAGAGGGGAACCCTTTCCAAAAGTTTCCCCTCTGGCCGCCGGAGGCATTCTTCTTCCCTAATCCGCCGGGTGGCCGGTGTCCTGGATGGGGTGTCCGGCGATTTTTTCCAGCCGTTGGCGGATCATGCGGATGTGCAGCCTGAGGGAGTAGATGTAATCCGTATAGGACAGGGGGACCGAGGTCTCGAGCACGAGGCGGTCCATCCGTTCGAGTTCCTCGAGCATGGCGCGCGCCTCGGCCGGGTCGGTCAGGTCGTAGGCGTGCATGTCCAGTTTCTTGAGCTGCTTGTACCACTTGAAGATGCGCCGCCGGATCTGCCAGCGGTAGGCGGGCGGGGTGATCTTGAACAGCGGGAAGAGCAGGGTCAGCAGGGGGATGAGCAGGATCTTGAGCCGTTCCACGGTGATGGCCACCTGGAAGGGCAGGTAGCGCATGAGGAACGGGGGGCCGGATTTGTAGAAGTTCCTGGCCTCGTCGCTCAGGGGGAAGAGCACGGCCTGGTCGTTGGGGAACTGGTGGGTGGCCGCGAACATGTCGCCCTTGCCGTGGATCTTGGCCGCGGCGAGCAGGAACAGGTATTTGAGCGCCGGGTGCAGGTCGTCGCGGACCACCAGGTTGGCCGTGGGCGCGAGCAGGGTCACGTCGCGGGCGGGCAGGTCGCGCATGAGGTCGATGCCGCCCTGGGGCAGGGTCAGCTTTTCCAGGAACCGGTGGGTGCGCACGTAGGTCTCCGCCCGGTCGAAGGAATACAGGTTCACGGTCTTGTGCGCCTCGCTCAAGGTCCGCACGGCCTCGGAGTTGACCCCGGCGATGACGAACAGGGCGTCGATCGCGCGGTCGAGCAGTTCGGGGATGGCCTGGGCCGTGCCTTCGGGCAGCAGGGTGGCCGTCTCCGGAGTGATCCCGTTCTCGGCAAGCAGCTGGAGGACCATGTGGCTGGTCCCGCTGCCCTCGGCCCCGACCGCGACCTTGCGGCCCTTGAGGTCGGCCAGGGTCTTCACGCGCAGCCGTTTGGAGGTGAACAGCCAGACCGGTTCGAAATACAGCGAGCCCAGGCTTTCCAGGTCGGGGTGCTCCTCAGGGGTGGTGATGCCGCCCTGCATGAACGCGGCCTGCACCCCGGACTGCGGGTCGCCGACAATGGCCAGGTTGTCCATGGACCCCTTGGAGGCGCGCACCTCCAGCTCGAAGCCGTGCTCCTTGAAGAACTCGGCGTATTCCTGGGCAAAGGCGTAGTACGCGCCGCCCTCGCCGCCGGTGGCCATGACCACCTTGCCCGGGGGCAGGGGCTTGACGAACTGGAAGGTCACCCACAGGGCCAGGGCGAGCACGCCGATGGCCGCGCCGTATATGATGAACGACATGAGCACGTGTGAGCGCAGGAACTTGACGAGCTTTTTTATATAGGGGTTCTGCATGATGCCCGAATGTAAATAAAAGCCGGGCCGTGGGCAAGACGGCGGATGCGATTTTCGGCACATCGTCACCAGGCCGTCTGCCGGGTCCGTCTTGCGCAGAGCGCGGAATATGGGTAGGGATGGAGGAGTGTTGGAGTTTTCCGCCACGCAACCCGGACCGGATACGCCATGCCCAAGCTGAAAACCCTGCTTGTCCATCCCGACCCCGAGGTCCGCACGGCCCTGCGCGACGTGCTGGAGGAGGTCCCCTTTGTCCAGGTCCTGGGCGAGGCGGTCTCGGCCTTCGAGGCGCTGGAGCTGCTCGAGGCCATCCCCTACGGGGTGTTCTTCGTGGGAGTGGACCTGCCGGGCGGGGCGAGCGGCATCGAGATGGCCCAGATGCTCGCCGGGCGCAAAAACAAGCCCGCCCTGGTGTTCATCTCCGATTCCGAGTCCCAGGCCTACGCCGCCTTCGAGCTGGGGGCCACGGACTACCTGCTCTGGCCGCCCGCGCCCGGACGCATGGCCCGGACCATGGACCGTCTGCAGACCTTCAAGACCCGGTTCCGCGAAGTGCCGCCCCCGGCCCCGTATCCGGACGATCCGGACGACGAGCCGAGCGAGGGCTTTGAGCAGACCGTGAAGCTGCCCCTGCCCGAAGAGGAGCAGGACTCGTTCCTGGCCGCCCTGCAGGCCGCCTGGGACCAGACCTCCAACCGGCGGCCCGAGATCGACAAGCTGGCCGTGAACCAGGACGGGCGGACCATCCTCATCCCCTACGACCAGATAATCTTTGTCGAGGCCTTCGAGGACTACTCCTACGTGCACACGGCCAACCAGAAATTTCTTTCCTCCTATCGGCTCAAGAACCTGGAGGACCGGCTCGGGCCGCACCGCTTCTTCCGCGTGCACCGCAAGTATCTGGTGAACCTGGACATGGTCACCGAGATAGCGTCCATGCCCGGCTCGAACTTCATGCTGCGCACGGCCGGGCGCACGCGGATCGAGCTGCCGATCAGCCGCCGGCGCATCGCCGAGCTGAAGAAGATCATCGGGCTGTGAACCGATGGATCGCCCCGGGCCGGGCCGTTGCGGCCGGTCCGACCGTTTAACCCGCCGCTGCTGCCGTTGGCCGAATAAGCCGGGAGTTGCGGAACGAAAATGCTATGAATGAGACTCGCAAAACCGGGTATTCCGGTTGACTCTGCGAGGAGGGCACATGGACCAGTCAGGCGCTATAGACAATCTGCTGCAGGAGGAACGGGTCTTCCGTCCGCTCCCGCAATTGGTCATCGAAGCCAACGTCAATCCCCAGGAGCTGGAGGGAGCGCGCAAGTTCGCGGCCATGGACCCCACCGGGTACTGGGAGGAGGCCGCCGACGAGCTGGACTGGTTCAAGAAGTGGGACCAGGTCCTGGACGACAAGGACGCGCCGTTCTACCGCTGGTTCCCGGGCGCGCGCTGCAACATCGTCTACAATGCGCTCGACCGCCACATCGAGACCGCCAACAAGAACAAGCTCGCGCTCATTTGGGAAGGGGAGCCGGGCGACCAGCGCAAGTACACCTATTTCGAGCTCTACCGCGAGGTCAACCGTTTCGCCAACGCCTTGCGCTCCCTGGGCATCCGCAAGGGCGACCGCGTGGTCATCTACATGCCGCCCCTGCCCGAGACGGTCATAGCCATGCTCGCCGCGGCCAAGATCGGCGCGGTCCATTCCGTGGTATTCGCCGGGTTCTCGGCCAAGGCCCTGCGCAAGCGGATCAACGACGCCCAGGCCAAGCTGCTGATTACGTCCGACGGGTTCTACCGCAACGGCCGGATCATCAGCCTCAAGGAGACCGCCGACGAGGCGTTGGTCGGGGCATGCGCCGACTGCGTGGAGGCCATGGTCGTGGTCCGGCGCTGCAACATCGGCGTGGACATGGTCGACGGCCGGGACTTCCAGTACGAGGACCTGGTCCGCCAGGAGCGCAACGAGGCCCCCACCGAGGTCATGGACGCGGACGACCCGCTCTTTCTGCTCTATACTTCCGGGACCACGGGCACGCCCAAGGGCGTGGTCCACTCCCACGGCGGCTACATGGTCGGCGTGCACCGCACCCTGACCACGGTCTTCGACATCAAGCCCACGGACATCTTCTGGTGCACCGCCGATCCCGGCTGGGTCACCGGCCACTCGGCGGGCATCTACGGGCCGCTCATGGCCGGGACCACCTCGGTCATGTACGAAGGCCACCCCAACTACCCCCAGGCCGACCGCCTCTGGTCCATCGTGGCCAAGTACGGGGTGACGATCTTCTACACCGCGCCGACCATGATCCGCATGCTCATGCGCTTTGGCGCCCAGTACCCCAAGCAGCACGACCTGTCCTCCCTGCGCCTGCTCGGCACCGTGGGCGAACCCATCTCGCCCGAGGCCTGGATATGGCTGTACAAGAACATCGGCCGGTCCGAATGCCCGGTGCTCGACACCTGGTGGCAGACCGAGACCGGCATGTTCATGATCTCGCCCCTGCCCATCTCCGTGCTCAAGCCGGGCTCCGTGACCAAGGCCCTGCCCGGCGTGGAGGTGGACGTGGTCGATCGCGACGGCAACCCTGTGCCGCCCGGCAAGGGCGGCCTGCTCGTGGTCACCGCGCCCTGGCCGTCCATGATGACCGGCCTGTGGAACGACGACGACCGCTTCAAGGAGTACTGGTCCCAAATCCCCGGCGTCTACTACGCGGGCGACGTGGCCCGCAGGGACGAGGACGGCTACATCTGGATCCAGGGCCGGGCCGACGACGTCATCAACATCGCCGGGCACCGCATCGGCTCGGCCGAGCTCGAAGCCGCCTTCGGCGTGCACCCGGCGGTCTGCGAATGCGCCGCCATCGGCGTGCCCGACCAGATCAAGGGCGAGGCCGCCAAGGCGTTCGTCATGCTCAACGACGGCTTCGAGCCGGGCGACGAACTGATCAAGGACCTCAAAAAGACCATCCGCAACGAACTCGGACCCGTGGCCGTGATCAAGTCCATCGAGTTCCGCGATTCCCTGCCCAAAACCCGGTCCGGCAAACTCATGCGCCGCGTGCTCAAGGCCGAGGAAAATGGTTTTGAAATAGGCGACTTGACCGGACTGGACGACGATTAAGCGCCTCCGGCGGCCGGG
>NZ_LKAQ01000004.1:1392962-1411099 GCF_001874525.1 Pseudodesulfovibrio hydrargyri
TTCTAAACTTTTTGCCGCCGCTTCGCGGGGGCGGACGCCGTCGTATGGTGCCGTTGCCGAGCTTGTTCCGTAGCGTTTTCCCCTTCTCCAGTCTTTCGCGTTCGCACCCTTGCCGAAGGCACACAAAAAGTTTTGAAGGGGAGTCCAGAGGGGAAACTTTTCCAAAAGTTTCCCCTCTGGCCGCCGGAGGCATTCCCCGGTGCCCGCGCCTTGCGCGGGCACCGGGGAAAGGGTAGGTTCGCCGCATGACCCGTATAGCGATCATGTCCGACGTGCACGGCAATTTCGAGGCGTTGAAAGAGGTCCTGGCCGATATGGACCGTCAGTCCGTGGACGCGGCGTATTGTCTGGGGGACATGATCGGGTACGGGCCGCAGCCGCAGGAGTGCGTGGACCTGTTGCGCGGGCGCGGGGTGGAATGCTCCATGGGCAACCATGAGCAGGGGCTGATCAATATTCACTATCTGCGCGGCTTCAACCAGCCCGCGGCGGACATGCTGCGGCGCACGCGCGAGATGATTTCGGAGGAGACGTACGAGTGGCTGACCTCGCGGCCCAAGTCCATTGTGGCGCACGGCTGCCGGTTCGTGCACGGCCTGCCGCCGGACTCGATTACCGAATACCTCTGGAAATACCGGGACGAGATGGCCGGGATCTTTGCGCGCTACGCGGAGGATGTGTGCTTTGTCGGTCACACCCATGACCTGGGGCGCTACACCAGCCTGCGCGGCAAGGTGGCCCGGCATGCGCTGCCCGAGGGCGAGACCGTGCTGGAGGATGGGGTGCGGCATCTGGTGAACATCGGCGCCGTGGGCCAGCCGCGCGACGGGAACAATCGGGCCAAGTACGGGGTCCTGGACCTGGGCAGCCGGATTCTGACCATGCGCTTCGTCCCCTACGACATCAAGAAGACCGCCGACCTGATTATTGCCCACGGCTTCCACCGAGGGTTCGCCGACCGGCTCTGGTGACGGACCCGCGCCGCAGGCGCCAAACGGGTGCAGGGGTGCGAACCCCTGCCCGCCGGAGGCGAAATCACCCATCCGTCGCCGCGAAGCGGCCTTCAAACCTGATTTCCCATAGCTCATGAATAAAGCCCCCGCGCAGCGCTGCGCGGGGGCTTTTCGTTCTGTTCGGTGGCGGCCCGCTAGCGGACCAGGACCTCCACCCGGCGGTTGCGCGGTTCGGACTTGCCGTCCGGGGTGGGGATGAGCGGGTTTTCCTCGCCGTGGGAGGTCATCTCGATGATGTCCTCGGGCATGCCCGCCTTGACCAGCAGTTCGCGGACCTTTTTGGCGCGGCGCACGGACAGGTCGTAGTTGTATTGTTTTTCACCGAGGGTGTCGGTGTGCCCGATGACCGACACGTCGCGGGAGACCCGGGCCTTCCAGCTCCCGATGATGTCCGGGATGAGGGCCTTGGACTCGTCCGTGAGCTTTGTCGAGTCGCTGTGGAAGTGGAGGATGAACCGGGCCGTGGGTTCGGGCTGGGCGGCCATGGCCGCGCCGAACTGGGATTGGACCTGGGCGTCGCTCAGGGTGGTCACCTTGTCGGTGCCGGTGACGGCCTGGTTGGCCTGGTTCAGGGTGGCGGTCTGTCCGCCTTCGGAGGTCACCGTGACCTCGCCCACGTGGCCGTCCAGGTCGGGCAGCAGGACGATGGTCTGTCCGCCGCCGCAACCGGCGAGCATCAGGCCGACAAAAAGGATGAGTGCGTATTGTTTCATGGTGCGCTCCTAATCGACCTTGATCAGGAACCGGGTGCCCCGGATTCCTATGGTGGACAGCGGGGTCTCCACGGCCATGGCGCCGGGCCTGAGCTTGGCGATCTGGCCGGAGATGAACTGGACCGTGCCCTTGTTCACCCGGGTCAGGAAGTCGAGCTGGTCCTGGGTCGGGTCAAAGACGAAGGTGTCGATGGTCACCCTGGAGCCGGGCCCCAGGGAGAGGAGCGTGTCGTCGCGGAAGATCACGCCCATGGAGGAGTCCTTGCCCGTGATCAGGGTGTCGCCCTGGAGCAGGTAGTCGCCCACCGAGGCGGGCAGCCGCTCGCCCAGCCGTTCCACGAACGCCTCGCCGCTCACGGTCTTGACCGTGCCCACGGCCTGGGCGCGCTCCATGGCCAGGGGTGCCCGGGCCAGGCCTACGATGCAGAGGAATGCCAGGGCCGCGATCCCGGCCCAGGGGCGTTTGCCGCGATGCGGCCGAGCGGGCGGCCGGGCGGCGATTTCGGTTCGGGACATGGGCATGACCTCCGGATTGAATGCGGAATACCAATTTCCCCATACGCCTATCCCCCTTGAAAGGCTACGTCTATTATAATCAATCCCCATTCTGGACGCTTTACATCAAGATTTTCGATGCAACCCCCTTGACACCTATACCCCGTATAGGTATACGGAAGGCGAGGGCGCCATATAGGGTGCAGGTTATAATGTTCAAGTATTTAAACAGGCCATATGGTTTGTAAGAGTGTGAGAACCCTGTGTCGAACGTGAACAAGTCAACTTTGGAGGGAGCATGAAAAGCAAGCTCATCCTGGCCGTGGCAACGGCCCTGATCACCGTATTCGCCGTGTCCATGGCCTTTGCCATGGGCGGGGGCAACGCCCGCAAGGGCAAGTTCCTGTACCGCAAGAACTGCCGTTCCTGCCACGGCTCCACCGCCAGCGACCTGAGCCCGGCGGACAAGACCCAGGCCGAGTGGACCGCCCTGTTCTCGGACACGGGCAAGATCCAGTGCAGCCCGGACTGGACGGTCAACGAAAAGGACCTGAACGACATCTTCTCCTACCTGCACGACTACGCCAAGGACTCCCCGTCCCCGGCCAAGTGCAGCTAACGCAGTGCGGCTCAAGCCGTGCCGGGCGCTGACCGGCGCGGCCCTTGCGCCCTCCTGGAGGAGGCGGGGCGCAGCTCGACACTAACGGTCCCCCTTGCCCCGAGCCGGGAAGCCGGGGCGGGGGGAGGACCCTACCCGACAGTAGTGCGGACAGCTGGAGGTACTCAGTGCCCAGAGCAAAGCAGACGATGTCCCGCCGCGACTTTTTCCGGGCCTCCGGCCTGGTGGCGGCAGGGGCTGTGGGCGGCCCGGCCCTGCTCGGCGGCCTGGCGAAGGCCCGCGCGGCATCGCCCGCCAAGCCCGCCTGGGATTCCAGGTTTTCGGCTTGCGACATGTGCTTCAACAAGTGCGGGCTCATCGCCCGCGTCGAGAACGGGGTGGCCACCAAGCTCGACCCCAATCCCAAGTTTCTGAAATCCAGGGGCATGCTCTGCGCGCGCGGCAACGCGGGCCTGGCCCAGGTCTACGACCCGGACCGCCTCAAGCATCCCTTGCTTCGCAAAGGCGCGCGCGGCGAGGGCAAGTGGCAGCGCATCCCCTGGGACGAAGCCCTGGACATGGCCGCGCTGAAGATGGCCGAGGTCCGTGAGAAGTACACCCCCTGCGGGCACCTGTTCACCGCGGGCTCGGACCTGCAGTCCCAGTTCGTGGGCCGGTTCGCGGAGGTCTACGGCTCCTTCAACGTGACCTCGCACGAGTCCCTGTGCCTGGTCTCGGGCAGCCGCGCCTTCCTGGACACCTTCGGCGAGGTGCCGTTCGCGGACGTGCTCAATTCCAGGTACATCATGATGGTCGGAGCCAACCGTTTCGAGGCGTTGGTCACCCCGGACTCCATCGACCTGATGACCGCCATCCGCGAGAACGGCTGCAAGCTGGTCACGCTCGACCCGCGCTACACCAAGACCGCGGCCCTGTCCCACGAGTGGTATCCGGTCAGGCCCGGCACGGACATGGCCTTCATGCTCGCCCTGGCGCACGTGATCATCAACGAGAAGCTCTACGATCCGCAGTGGATCGCGGACAAGACCTTCGGCATGGAGCAGCTCACGGCCCACGTGCGGCGCTACACGCCCGGCTTCGCGGCCGAGCAGTGCGGCATCCCGGCCGAGGACATCGCCCGCATGGCCAGGGAACTGGCCGCGGCCGCCCCGGCGTCCATGGTCTATCCCGGCCGCCGCACCTCGGACTACGAGGACTCCACCCAGATTCGGCGCAGCTTCGCCATCGTCAACGGGCTGCTCGGCAACTGGGACAAGCCCGGCGGCCTGCTGGCAGCGCGCCAGGTGGGCCTCAAGGGCGTGCCCTTTGATGCCCCCTGGTACGACGAGAACCGCGAGGACCGCATCGACGCGGGCAAGGTGCCGATGATGTTCGAGCACGAGGGCTCCTTCGTGGTGACCCGCGACGCGGTCCTGGCCGACGACCCGTACCCCATCCGGGGCTGGTTCATCTACAAGACCAACCCCATGGGCACGGCCCCCAACCGCAGGAAGACCATGGAGATGATGAACAAGATGGACTTCGTCACCGTGGTGGACATCGCCATGTCCGACACCGCCTGGATGGCCGACCTGGTCCTGCCGTCGCCAAGCTACCTGGAGCGCAAGGACCCGTGTTCGGGCCTGCAGGGCTCCGTGGCCTGCGCCTGCGTGGTCAAGCGCGATCCGGTCATCGACCCGCTCTACGAGTCCCGGCCCCTGTTCGAGATCATGAAGGGCATCGCGGACCGCATGGAGCTGGGCGAGTTCTTCGACTTCACCATCGACGAGTACCGGGAGAAGCAGACCCGCGACATCCCCGAGGCGCTGGCCGTCATGGACCGTGACGGCGTGTACTACAACCCGTCCAAGGTCTACGGCATTTACGAGGGGCGCATCTACAAGACCCTTTCCAAGAAGGTCGAACTGTACAACCAGCGCTACGAGCAGATGGGGTTGGACCCGCTGCCGAACTACACGCCCCCGGCCCCGCCGCCCGACAACCGGTTCCGCATGGTCATCGGCCGCAACGCCATGATCACCCAGTCCTCCACGGCCAACAACACGCTGCTGCACCAGTTCCTGCCGACCAACACCCTGTGGCTCAACACCGAGGCCGCGGGCAGGCTCGGCATCCAGGACGGCGACCTGGTCGAGGTGGCCAGCCCGGTGGGCAGCCAGGAGCTCAGAGCCGAGGTCACGGACCGCATCCGGCCGGACACGGTGTTCATGCTCTCGGGCTACAACACCCTGTCCACCATGCAGCATCTGTCCCACGGCAACGGCGCTTCCATCAACGAACTGTTGGACGACGATTTCGACGCCATCACCGGCAACGCGTCCATGCACACCACGTTCGTCTCCGTAACAAGGAAGGTGGCGTAATGGCACAACAACTCGCCATGGTCATCGATGCGGCCAAGTGCATCGACTGCAAGGGGTGCGTGGCCGCCTGCAAGGTCGCCAACAACGTGCCCGAGGGCCAGTTCCGCAACTGGATCAAGCACGCCGGATTGCGGGCCGTGCCCGGCATCTCGGACAGGACGGCCCGGTTCCAGCCCGGCGCGTGCATGCACTGTGAAATCCCGACCTGCGTGGCCGCCTGCCCCACGGGCGCGACCTACAAGGACCATGACACCGGGGAGGTCGTCATCGACCAGGCCCTGTGCATCGGCTGCGGCAACTGCATCCCGGCCTGCCCGTATCAGGCGCGCTACCGCAACGAGATCACGCGCAAGGCGGACAAGTGCAACTACTGTCCCGAGCGCCGCGCCGCCGGGCTGCAGCCCGCCTGCGTGGACACCTGCCCGACCAAGGCGCGGGTCTTCGGCGACATCAACGATCCGACCAGCGCGGCGGGCGCCCTGTTCCTCAAGAACAAGGAGCGGCTGACCCGGGTGGCGGCCAAGACCAACACCCTGCCGAACATGTACTATCTCGGCGATCCCGGACCGGGCGACTGGGGGGGCGAGGCCGTGGTGCCCGCCTCCATGGTGGCCATGAAGGAGTCCGCGCCGTTCATCAAGGGCATGGTGGCCCTGTCCGGCCTGGGCGTCCTGGCCATGCTCGGCCGCCAGCTCTTCGCCGGTTCCGATCATAAGGAGGACAGCGATGCCCGGTAAGACCCACAAGCGGCACGACCGCTCCGACATCTTCATCCACTGGTTCAACGCGGCCTGCTGGCTGCTGCTCCTGCTGACCGGCGTGGGCTTGATCAGCAACCCGGACATCGATCCGTTCGGGTCCGGCTACCCCGCGTGGCTGCGATCCATGGTCGGCGGCGGGGGCAATCTGCTGGCCATCCACGAGGGCATAGGCCTGGTCTGGATCGCGGGCTTCATCCTCTATATGCTGGTCAATTTCCGGGGGGCGCGGTTCTTCCTGGGCGAGATATTCGCGGTCAGCCCGGCTCGGGACATGGGCTGGATGCTCAAGAAGATGGTCCTCATGACCCTGGGGCCCAAGGCCCTGCGCATGGTCGGCGTGGACCCGGACCTGCCGGACCAGGGGTATTACAACATGGGCCAGAAGGCCTTTGCCCAGGTCTCGGTGGTCGGCGGCGTGGTCATTGCCGTCACCGGGGTGATCATGTACCTGTCGGACCGGACCTTCGGGGCCGAGGCCACGGGCATGGTCGGCTGGGCCGTGGCCGGGCACTTCATTGCCGTGGGGCTGGTCTTCGCGGGCCTTTTGGTCCACGTGTACATGGCGGCGGTCTCGCCCGAGGAGCGGCCCGGCTTCAGGTCCATGTTCACCGGCGTGGTCCCGGACGGCTACGCCAAACATCACCACAGGTTGTGGTGGGAAAAGGTCAGGACCGAGCCCGGACAGGGTTCGGAGCAGTGAAATAGGGTCCCGCCCCGGGAGGAGGCGGGAAGGGAAAACAATCCTTTAGGAAGGGAGTGTCTCATGCACAGGAAGTTCATTGCCGCGGCGATGCTGCTGGCGTTCGCGGTGGCAGCTGCGGCCGCGCCGGCCATGGCCCAGGAAGAGGCCAAGTTCAAGCAGTTCCACTCCATCGTGGACTACAAGTTCGTGGCCAAGTACGCCAAGATGCCCAAGCCCAAGAACGTGATGATCATCGACTCCAGGCCGTACAAGCCCAAGTACGTGGACGGCTACATCCCCACGGCCGAGTCCATCCCGGCCAGCCAGTTCGACAAGATGACGGACAAGCTGCCCAAGGAAAAGGACGCGCTGCTGATCTTCTACTGCGGCGGCCTGGCCTGCCCCCTGTCCCACAAGTCCGCCTTTGCGGCCGAGGCCATGGGGTACACCAACGTCAAGGTCTACGCGGCCGGTTTCCCGGATTGGAAGCAGCACGCGCCGTACTATTCCATCGGACTGGAGAACCTCAACGCGCGCATCAACGAGGGGGGCAATTACCTGCTCATCGACGCCCGTCCCTACAAGAAGTTCCTGGACGGGGCCATCCCGTCCGCCATCGGCATTCCGGAGCGCGACTTCGCGGCCAAGCGCGGCCTGCTGCCCGAGGACAAGACCGGCACCACGCTGATCTACTACTGCGGCGGCCATGCCTGCGCCCTGTCCCACAAGTCCGCCGTCATGGCCCGCTCGCTGGGCTACAGGAACGTGCTCGTGGCCGAGGCCGGCTACCCCGGCTGGAAGGAGATGTTCGGCGGCGCCGAGAGCGCGGTGGTCGCGGGCGAGGCAGAGGGCGCGGTGGACACCGCCTGGTTCCTGAAGACCATTGAGGACAACCCGGACGCCATCCTGCTGATCGACGTGCGCGATCCCGAGGAGTACGCGGCCGGGCACTTCCCGTCCGCCGTCAACATGACCGTGGACATGATCGAGAAGCAGGCCAAGGATATCCCCACGGACAAGCCCATCGTCTTCTCCTGCGCCACGGGCGCGCGTGCGGGCGAGGCCTATTATCTGTTCAAGGACATGCGCCCCGATGTGGAAAAGGTCTTCTATCTGGAAGCCACCAACTCGTTCGGCGAAGACAACAGCTACGAGGTCCATCCCAACAAGTAGGGACCGGCCACAGACGTCCGGGCACGGCCCGGCACGCCGCAAACAGCAAGGCGGGGAGCGCGTATGCCTGGAATCATCACCTGTGTCGCATGGCTGCTCCTCGCCTTTTGCGTGCTCGGCGCCCGACCCGTCCGGGCCGACGGGAACGAGGTCTGGTGGGCGTCGGCCGAGGCCGAGGCCAAACGCGACGACTACCGCCTGATCGATGACAACGGCCTGAGGACGCTGGTCGGCTCCGGGGCGGACATGGTTCTGCTCGACGCGCGGGCGGACTACGAGTACGGGGCCGGGCACATCCCGGGCGCGGCCAACCTGGAGTTCGACCTGGGCGACGACCTGGACCTGTCGCGGGAGAAGCGCGAGGCCCTGGCCGGGCTGATGGGGCCGGACAGGGACCGGCTGCTGGTCATCTACTGCCGGAGCTTCAGGTGACTGCGCAGCTCCATTGCGGCGCGCTGGGCAGCGCGTCTCGGTTACACCCGGGTCTACCGGTATCCGGCCGGGTTCCACGGCTGGAAGGCGAAGCATCCCGACCTGGTGGAGGGCGAACCCGAAGCGGTCCACGTCCTGGCCGTGGGCGAGGACTTCCCCACCTGTCGGGTGGCGGTGCTCAACGGCGACGAGGACCGGAAGTACCTGGATCTGCCCGAGGGCGCGAAGTTCCTGCAGCTCTCCGAGCTCACGGCGGACTTTGTGCTCATACAGCTCTACAACACCCTGTGCAGCGACTGTGTGGCCGAGACCAAGATGCTCACGCGGTTCTTCCAGAGGGTCGAGGAAGACCCGGAGCTGGCCGGGCGGCTCAAGATCATCGGCATCGGGGTCTACGACTCCAATCTGTCCGTGGTCCGGTTCCGCAAGCACTACGACGTGGCCTACCCGCTGTTCTCGGACAAGAGCGGGCAGATATTCGAATGCCTGGGCCAGGCCGAGCTGCCGCTGGCCTACCTGGTCCGGTCGCGGGGCGACGGCACCTGGCGCATAGAATTGATCAGGCGGGGCTACTTCGAGCCGGACGAACAGTTTCTGGACGTCCTGCGGGCGGCGGTGAAGAGAAGGCCCAGGGACTAGCCTTCGGCCACGGCCGAAAGGAGGGCCAGCATGGTGTCGGCAGCGGCCAGATAGACCGGGTCGGGGTCGGCCCCGGCCAGGGCATCGCGGAAGCGGCCCACCCACGGGGTCATGACCTCGCCCGCGAACCGGGCCGCCTCGCCGGCCAGGGCGGGATTAGCGGTCCAGCCTTCGGCGCAGAGGTGGAAGAGGTATTCCAGCTCCAGGGCCAGGTGGTCGGGCGGTTCGTTGGAAGGCAGTGAGATTTCGAGCCCGGCCTTTGCCAGCCGGTCGCGCATGGCCAGAGCGCTTCGGCCCATGATCCGGCCCGCGCCGTCCCGGTGGCAGGACTCGTAGAGCGGGGCCGGAACGCCGCCGGGCCCGGCGATGAACAGGCGGATGTATTCCGCCTCGAGCGGGGAGAAATCCCCGGTCTCGACATGGGGCGCGAGGGCGTCGCCCAGCCCCTCGAGCGGTCCGGCCTGGATGGCGGGAAAATCCTGGACACGGCCGAGGAGTTCGGGCACTCCAAGGGTTGCCAGTTCCCTCCATCCCTGTTCGTCCGGCCCGCGAAACACGGCTGCGCACAACTCCATCAGGTTGAGCAGCGCAATCTTCGATTGGGAAATCGTCATGGTGGGAACCCCCGGCAAGCGATGGACAATACCCTACGACAGTAAGGTAAAGTGCACGGCGGGGCAATGGGAACATGGCTTGAGACAAAGGAGAGAGAGATGGACGAGCACATGTGCGCTGAAGAACAGGCCCTGAAGAAGAACGTCTTGTCCCGCATGAAGCGCATCGAAGGTCAGGTGCGCGGCATCCAGGGCATGATCGAATCCGGCAAGGAGTGCCAGGACATCCTGGTCCAGGTGCGGGCCGTGCGTTCCGCCCTGCAGTCGGCCAACAAGCTTATCCTCAAGCGCTACCTGCTCAGGTGCTACGCCGAGTCCGTGGAGAGCGGCCAGGACGCCAAGGAGTCCCTGGACAAGTTCATCTCCGTGGTCACCGGCTTTATCGAAGGCTGATCGAACCTTTTGGAGTGATTGATGAAGAAACTGTTTCTAGCCCTGGCCTTCGCCCTGCTGTTCTGTCAGCCAGTGGCGGCGAAGACCAACTACAACGTCTGCTTCCACTCCCTGGACGCGGACGTGGACGGCCGCATGTCCAAGGGCGAGTTCCTGGTGGCCTTTTCCGACGGCGACACCTCGGTCTTCGACCAGGCCGACGCGGACAAGGACGGCTCGGTCTCCTCCGAGGAATGGGAGGACTACCAGGCCAGCCAGGGGTTCAAGACCCACGAGTAGCCGACCCGCCAAAACGGCGAAGGGGGCGCGGTCCATGCGGACCGCGCCCCCTTCGCCGTTTTGGCGTCCGTGCCTTGGCTATTCGCCCAGCCCCAGGGCGCGCAGGAAGCCCGGGTCCTCGGTCCAGCCCTCGCGGACCTTGACCCACAGCTCCAGGTGGACCTTCCGGCCGATGAGCTCGGCGATGTCCTTGCGGGCCTGGGAGCCGATGGCCTTGAGGTTTGCGCCCTGCTTGCCGATGATCATGCCCTTGTGGCTCTTGCGCGAGGTGTAGATGACCGCGTTGATGACCACCATGTCCTCGCGGGATTTCTCGTCCCACTCCTCGATCTCCACGGCCGTGGAATAGGGCAGTTCCTGCCTGAGCGAATAGAACAGCTTCTCGCGGATGATCTCCGAGGCCATGAAGCGCAGGGGCACGGTGGAAATCTGGTCCTCCGGGAACATCTGCGGCCCCTCGGGCGTGTGTTCCAGGATGCGCTCAAGCAGCTCGTCCGTGCCCTTGCCCTTGAGCGCCGACACCGGCACGAACTCGGCCTCGGGCCACAGTTCGGCGAGCTTCGCCATGAACGGCAAGAGCTGGTCCTTCTCCTTGACCCGGTCGATCTTGTTCACCGCCACCAGCACCGGGCGGCCCGCCTCGCTGACCGGCTTGACCAGGGGGGCGATCTCCTTGTCCAGCAGGTGCGGCTTGGCGCAGTACAGGGCCGCGTCCAGGAGGACCACCACCGCGTCGGACGAGGCCAGGGCGTTCCAGGCCGATTCCAGCAGGAAGCGGTTCATCTTGCCGCGCAGCCGGTGGATGCCCGGCGTGTCCAGGAAGATGAGCTGGGCGTCGTCCGTGGTCAGGATGCCGCTGATGCGGTTGCGCGTGGTCTGCGGCTTGGGCGAGACGATGGCCACCTTCTGCCCGAGATAGGTGTTCATCAGCGTGGACTTGCCCGCGTTGGGCGGCCCGATCAGGGCGATCATACCGAATTTGTGCATGTATTACCTTTGGTTGTCCGCGTCGTTTCCGGGCCTGCCGTACCGTTCCTCGGCCAGGCGCACCTTTTCGACGATGCGGCGGTAGTAGTCGCTGGACGTGTCCAGGGTTATGGGGCGGCGGCGCCGCTCGTTCATCTGCATGATCATCACGTTCAACTTCTGGACCTGCCGGTACCGCTCCTGTTCGTCCTCCATGCTCTCAAGCAGGTCGATGGCGGTGTTGATCTCCTTCTCCTCCAGCACTTCGGCGGGAAGGTGCCCGGAACTCTTCAGGATCCGGTAGGCCATGCGCAGGTCCGGCGGCAGGTTCGCGGCCTCGTCCGGCAAAAGGGGTTTGCCCATGCCTTCCAGGTCCTCGAATTTGCCCTCTTTCTCGGCCTTGCGGATGAGTTCTTCGGCGATGACCGCCGTCACGTTGAACATGGCGGGGATTTTCCCACACTCCGTGGGGGGAGTCAAAGGGTGGATTGGCCCCCGGGAAGGGGCAATCTCCCCCATGTGTTCATAGAAAAGCCGGGGAGTGGGAGAGATAAGGAAAGCCGCCCGTTGGGCGGCGATGGATGGAAAGATACGCGCCTGTGGCGCGAGAGCCGCTGTGCGGGGTTGCGCCCCTGCACTTGCTCCCTGCCCTCCCGGCGGGGTCCATTTTTTTGCTGGCCCAAAAAAATAGACGAAAAAAAGGGCCTGGAGAGGAGCGCGGCCGCCCGGAGAACGCGGGGCAAGAAGCTGATCCGCTCGGGTCGGCTCCCGAATCGAGGCTCGCTGCGCTCGCTCCGATTCGAAGAGCCGCCGCCCCTCGCGGTCAGCTTCTAACCCCGCGTTCAAGGGCTAGTTTGAGTGAAGGGAAGAGGGAGCGGTGGGACACTGTTGGGCGTGCCTCGGCGCGTGACAGGGGAGAGCCGCTGTCGGACGCGAGCGTCCGAATCGCTCCACGGAAGCCCTTACGCGTTCCTGCCGGGCATTACGCCAAGCAAAACGCAACAACCAATTCATTCATACGGAGGGCGGCAATCGGAAGCGGACCCTATAGCCCGTCCTATGCGGCGGAGCGACGGCTGGACCGCGTCTGCGGCAGACATCTGTCCAGCCAGCGAAAGCCGTCTACGGGTTCTTGGGTCCGCTTCCGTCGCGCTCGCACCACAGCGCAGTTTTTGCTTCCTTTTTTCTGCGCCAGCAAAAAAGGAAGTCGCCGCAAAGGAGAAATCACAAAGTAGGGAGGACAGCCAAGAGTCCGGACGCGAATGCGCGGACATACTTCAAGTTCAATACCTAGCTCAAAAAAAGGGAAAAGGCCCTAACCCCGCTCCCCATGAAGGAGTAACTTCCATCGCTTGGCCTCGTCCCAGTTGAACCCGCCGGGTACACAGGGCCAGATGGAATTGTTCTGGAAGAGCGGCTCGTCCTTGAGCGGATACGGGCTGGCCGCGCAGGCCGTTTCGAACATGGGGGAACCCGGGATGGGCGTGTAGTGCGCCAGGTGGGGGCGGAACCCGTAGGCGCGCACGTGTTGAACCGCCTCCTCCACGTTGCCGAGGTCCTGGCCGGGTAGGCCGAACAGGATGTACACCCCGATGTCGTCCAGGTTGAAGCCCGCGTTGAGCAGGTTGCGCGCCCCGGCCTTCCACTGCTCGCGGGTCAGCTTGACGTCGTGGCGGTGATCGAAGTCCGTGGTTTCCAACCCCAGACGCACCGTGGTCAGTCCGGCCGCCTTGAGGCGCTCGCAGACATCGACGGTCAGGTGGCGGACGTGCATGGCGTTGGGCGTGTGCAGGCGCGGGGCCATGTCGGACGCGGCCAGCCCGTCCAGGACCGGCCAGAGCCAGCGGTCCGGGTTGACCAGCAGGGCGTCGTCGTAAAAGGCGAAGTCGCGCACGCCCCGCTCGTATTCGGATCGAATGCCTACCATGACCGCTTCGGCTCCGGACTGGCGGAAGCGCGGATACAGGGCGTTGCTGGCGCAGTACTCGCAGGCGAACGGGCAGCCGCGCGAGCCGAGAACAATGGAATAAGCGGGGTCGGCATAGAGGTCGAGTGCCAATGAAAGGCCATCTTTATCAGCCTGTTGTGGGATGTCGAAATCAATCAACTCCCAGAAGCGCGACCAGTTCTCCGGGCCTTCCAGCGGCCCCTGCTGGAGGTGGGCGTCCGTGTGGCGCGCGGCGTGGTCCCCGCACAGGGTGGCGTAGGTGCCGCCCAGGAAGCGGGGCGCGTCGGGCCACAGTTCGGCGCAGATGTCGAGGATGTCCAGGGCCCCGGGATACCAATAGGTCATGATGGTCGTGACCAGCACGGCGTCGGGCGCGGGGTCGAGAGCGGCCAGGGCCTCGATGACCCGGTCGCGCGGCAGGCCGTATCGCGAATAGCGGCGGTCCATGAAGGCGAGCGGCGCGGGCGGCTCGATCTCCTCCTTGGGGTAGTGGCCGGTGCCGTATTTGCCGGGTTTTGGCCATTTCAGGCCGAGGTCGGGGGCGGCTTCCCAGGTCGGGGCCAGGCAATCAAGGAGGGCCACCGAGGCCCCGGCGCTGCGCAGCATGTCCAGGCAGGCGAGCAGTCCGGCGGGGCGCGACCAGACGTTGAAGGCCGCGAAGTCGGTGATCCACGGATTGATGCCGAGCACGCGCGGGCCGGGCTCCCGGCCCTGCGGCGCGGACCACGGAATGTGCGGAAACGCGGGACGGGCCATGGCGGCTAACGGGTCAGGAGGTTGGTCAGGATGGTCAGGCCGAGCATGATGATGACCACGACGAGCAGGATGTTGGTCACCTTGTCCCGCCGCTTGACCCGTTCGGCCTTGGACCGGGTGAACTGGCCGACGATGAGAAAGACCAGGCCGAGGATGATGATCAGTTTGACGAGCGTGCCCATGGGGAGGGTGTAGCGGATTTCCCGGTAAAAGTCTTGTTCGCAAGGGGGCGTGGATGGCGCGGCAAAAGTGCGGTTACGGCCTGATCCAGATGATCCCGCACTGCCGCCCGGTGTCGCGGACCGGGCTCGCGCACGCCTTGCGGTAGGAAAAGAACGTCTCCTCCATGGTCATGGTGCACAGGTCCAGGCCGAATATCTGGCTTTCGGGCACGCCCGCGTTCATCAACTGGTCGCGGGTCAGTTGCCAGAGGTCCATGGTCCTGGCCTCGCGGTCGTACCAGGGGCGGAACCTCGGGCCGAAGTCGGTCTCGAAGTTGACGAACTCGGCGGCGGTGGGCCCCAGGCTGGGGCCGCGCACGGCAAAGACGTCCTCGGGATTCAGGTCGTAGTGTTCGCAGAATCGGCGCACGCCCGAGCCGGGGAAATCGATCTTGTTGCCCCGCCAGCCCGCGTGCAGTCCGGCCACATACCTGCCCGAGCGGTGGGCCAGGAGGATGGGCTGGCAGTCGGCGGTCTTGACGACCAGGCCGTGCCCGGGCGCGGCCGTGGTCATGCCGTCGCCGTCCTCCGAGGCGTGCTCGTCGGGCGAATGGGGCGCGGGGTCGAAGCGGATCACGTCGCCGTGCACCTGGTTGAGCTCGCACCAGCCGGTCAGCCCCATGCGCGAAAAGACCATGCGCCGGTTCGCGGCCACGGCCTCGGGCTCGTCGCCCACGTCAAAGGAGATGTTGGCCGAGTCGTGGGGCGGCTCGGACACGCCCCCCTGCCGGGAGGTGAAGGCGCAGGCGACTTGCGGAATTTCGGGAAATTCGAACGGGAAAAAGGCTATGGCCGCCATAGTTCCTCTTCGGTGCAGACCACGTGGACCGGCTTGTCCCACGGCTGGGTGGGCACGCTGTCGATGAGCTGGAATTCGTGGGCCACGCCCACCACCAGGGTGTCGCGCAGAGGGGGAGTTGCCAGCAGCCGGTCGTAGTATCCGCCGCCGAAGCCGAGTCGGTTGCCCTGACGGTCGAAGCCCACGCCGGGCACCAGCGCGATCTGCGGGCAACACGTGTCCACCGGCGGGCACTTCAAAGCGTCCGGCTCCATGATGGAGAACGCGCCGGGCACCAGCTCGTCCTCGCAGGCCGCGCAGGCCATGTCCATCAGGCCCGGCTGGTCCGGGCGGCAGCGGGGCAGGAGCACGCGGCAGCCGCGCTGCCACAGCTCGGCCAGCAGCGGGCGCAGGTCGATCTCGCCGCGCACCGGCCAATAGAGCAGGGCCTCGGTGGCGTTTTTCCATTCGAACAGGGTGCGGATCATCGACACGGCCCCCTCGCTGGCCCGGGCCACCTCCTCGGCGGACAGGGCGGCGCGGCGGTCGATGAGCTGCCTGCGCAGTGCGGTCTTTTCCGGTTCAGCCATGCGGGCACCATAGCATGCCAGGGGGAGACAATCCAGCTTCAAGCGGTGAAATCCGGGTGACGCCGACATGCCCCTTGGATTTCGGGCCGTCTTGTTCTATCTTGACGGTCGCTACGCATCAGCCACCCATACGGAGACCGAATGGCCGCAAATATACTGATTCTCGACGACGAAAAGAACTATCTGCTCATCCTGGAATCCATCCTGGAGGACGAGGGGTACAACGTGACCACCCTGTCCGATCCGGAGATGGGTCTGGCCTACCTCGAGGATTCCGAGGTGGACGTGGTCCTGACCGACATGAAGATGCCGGGCATGACCGGCCAGGACGTGCTCGAGCACTGCAAGAAGAACTATCCGCATATCCCGGTCCTGATCATGACCGCCTTCGGGTCCATCGAGGCGGCCGTGGAAGCCATGCGCATCGGGGCCTACGACTACATCACCAAGCCGTTCGCCAACGAGGAACTGCTCCTGTCCATCTCCAAGGCCGTGCAGTACGCCTCCACCCAGCAGGAGAACATCCGCCTGAAAAAGGAGATCCGCGACCGCTATTCCAAGGACAACATCATCGCCCGGGGCAAGGGCATGGAACAGGTCCTGGACATGGTCGACCGAGCCGCGCCCAGCAAGTCCACGGTGCTCATCCTCGGCGAGTCAGGCACGGGCAAGGAGCTCATCGCCCGGGCCATCCACACCTCCTCGCCCCGGCGCGAGGCCCCGTTCGTCACGGTCAACTGCATGGCGCTCAACCCGGGCGTGCTCGAATCCGAACTCTTCGGCCACGAAAAGGGCTCCTTTACCGGTGCCACGGCCATGCGCAAGGGCCGCTTCGAACAGGCCAACAAGGGCACGCTCTTCCTGGACGAGATCGGCGAACTGACCCCGGAACTTCAGGTCAAGCTCCTGCGCGTGCTCCAGGAACACCAGATCGAGCGCGTGGGCGGCACCGAGACATTCGACGTGGACATCCGCATCGTGGCCGCCACCAACAAGAATCTCCAGGAATCCGTGGCCAAGGGCGAGTTCCGCGAGGATCTCTTCTACCGCCTCAACGTGGTCTCCATCTTCATGCCGCCCCTGCGCGAGCGGCGCGAGGACATCCCGCTGCTGGCCGCGCATTTCCTTGAAAAGTACAACAAGGAAAACCAGATGGAGATCACCGGCTTTTCCTCGGCGGCCATGGACTACCTGACCGCCTACGAATGGCCGGGCAACGTCCGCCAACTGGAAAACGTGGTCGAGCGGTGCACGGTCCTGGCCCGGGCCGACGTCATCGACGCCGACGACCTCCCGCCCGAGATCAAGGACGAGGAGGCCCAGTTCAAGTCCGCCGTGGACCTGCTGCCCACCAAGCTCAACCTGGCCGACACCATGGACAAGATCGAGGGCGCCCTGGTCAAGCGCGCCCTGGTGCGCACCGACTTCGTCCAGGTCAAGGCCGCCGAGATGCTCGGCCTCTCCAAATCCAACCTGCAATACAAATTGAAGAAATACGGCCTGACCGGCAAAGCCAAGTAATGATCGTCCTCGATTACCCGTACGTCTCCCGGTTCCTCACGGATTCCATCCTGGAACTGGGCCAGCCCGTGCTCGACACCCCGCAGGCCCGCGCTCTTGCGGGCGACGCCCCCCTGGACTACATCGACGAGATAGAATTCTCGGCGCGCCTGGCCCTGGGCGGCAAGGTCTACACCAACTCCGAGAACGGCCTGGAACACGTCCTGCGCTGCCGCTGCAACGAGGACCTCGCCCGGCAGATCGACATCTGCAAGGACAAGGCGCTCTTCCGCGAGACCGTGGCCGGGCTGCACCCGGACTACCGGTTTCAACGCGTGCCCTTCGACCAATTGGCCGACTTCGACCCCACGGCCCTGGACGGCCCGTTCATCGTCAAGCCCACGCGCGGCTTCTTCTCCCTGGGGGTGCACGTGGTCGACACCCCGGCGGACTGGCCCGCCGCGGTCAAGGCCATCGAGGCCGAGCGCGCGGCCCTGAACGCCGAATACCCCGAGGCCGTGGTCAGCGGCGGCGAGTTCATCATCGAGCAGGCCATCCACGGCGAGGAGTACGCCATCGACGTGTACTATGACGCCGAAGGCGACCCGGTGGTCACCAACATCCTGCACCACACCTTCCTGTCCGCCGCCGACGTCTCGGACCGCCTCTACTACACCTCGGCCCGGATCATGGAAACCTGGCTGCTGCCGTTCACCGACTACCTCCGCGACGTGGGCCGCCAGTGCGGGTTCCGTGACTTCGTCACCCACATCGAGGTTCGCGTCACCGACTCGGGCGACATCCTGCCCATCGAGGCCAACCCGCTGCGCCTGGCGGGCTGGTGCGTGGCCGACCTGACCCACCACGCCTGGGGCTTCAACCCCTATGAGTGCTATTTCAAGGAACTGCGCCCGGACTGGGACGCCATCCTGACCGAAAACCAGGGCACGGCCACGGTCATGGTCATCGGCGATCTGCCGTCCTCCCTGGACCGTACCGCCATCCGTTCCATCGACTACGCTGGATTCCAATCGATGTTCTCCAACATCCTGGAATTGCGTGAAATCGATTATCGCCAATACCCGGTCTTCGCCTTCGCCTTTGCCTCCATGCCCGAGGCCGAGCTGGACGCCCTCAAAGCCACCATCATGCAGGACTTCACCTGTTTTGTGGTGACCGGGTAAAGAAGCCTCCGGCGGCCG